>RYWC01000010.1 GCA_003979335.1 Clostridia bacterium | reverse complement strand
AGATGTGTATAAGAGACAGCTTTTAAGCTTTTCCAAATAATTTATTTTGGTCTGCGCGTCTTTCAAATCTTCGGGCGTATAGTGGGAAGTAAGTATCAGCGCATACCCGTTTGCGATAAAATCTTTAAGCTGAGCTTTTATTGCGTCCGCGTGCGCCGCGCCTGCGACTATGGAATGGCAATCGTGCCCGAGCATATGGGTGTAGACGGCGTTTATTTCGGGAATTAAAATGTCGTAAGCCTCGTTTGTCGGCGTTATTACAAAGTTTATTCCGCCTATATTTACTTCTTCAGCATTTAGAATATTTTCTATTTTGTGAATTTTGCTGTCGAAAAGAGCGCCGAATGCGACAACGAAATTATCTATCAGCGCTTTTCCGCCCCCCCTCTTCCCCGTACCGCTTTGCAATTCGGGTCGCATATTTAGGAACGGACGGCAGAAAAGTTCCTCCTGCCGCGTGATACGCGATAAGCATACCTGCAATATTTTTCCCCTGCAAATACTTTTCAAGCGCAGTGATGTTGTCAAAAAAGCACGGTGATTCTATAATGACGAAATTACCGTTTTTTTCGAGAATAAAAACCTCGTCGCTCATAAAATCTTCCGTTTTGTACGCGTGCAGTTTAATTGCGCCTAAATCGTAAACGTGCATTTCGCCCTTTTCGAGTTTAATTGTTTTAAAGCTGTTTTTTGTCATTTCTGTTTCCTCCGAAAAAAATTTTTTAAGTGTAACTTTTGATTACGCCGCAATTTTATCAAAGCCAAAAACAGCTTGCAAAAATGTTACTTTTTTATTACAATATAATAATTTAGTTACTTAGTTTATTTTTTAAACTATTGACATTGCCCCCGATATATGCTACAATTAAACAAAAAATAAGGAGCTTTGAATATGCTTACAAAAGAAGAATTGCCCGAGTGCCCCGTTGCGACGACCGTACAGCTGATAGGCAACAAATGGAAGCTTCTGATTATACGAAACCTGCTTCAAAAAAAGCAGAGGTTTACCGATTTTTTGAAAACCATTCCAAGCATAAGCAGAAAAGTTCTAACCGATAATCTGCGCGCATTGGAAAACGACGGACTGATTGAACGTGAAATTTTTGCCGAGGTTCCGCCGCACGTTGAGTACAGTTTAAGCGACTTAGGCTTCTCGATGCGTCCCATTCTTGACGCCATGTATGTATTCGGCGAAGATTATAAAAAACTTATTTAAAAAGTCCGCAAGTTTAATCTTGCGGACTTTTTATAATCAAAAATTTTTTTAAACTAACGCCCAATCGGCTTGTATAAAAAATTAAAAAATTTCAATTTCATAAAACACAATAAGCGAGTTCTAATTTGCCCGATTACCGTTTTCTGCGGCATTTACATAGCTTATCATAATATGATTTACCGCAAAAACCACAGCGAAAGCAATTAACGGAATATTTGCAAGAACAATACCGCTGAACAAGAAAATGCACGACGGAATAACGGAAAGAAAAAGGGCTTTAATCTTTCCGTCGCTGTTACGGAAAATCAGCCAGCATAAAAGATAAGCAAAACACAAAGCTCCGTTCACAGACAAGTAAACAATAAGCGCGTAATCAAACCAAAAATTAAAATAGGTATACGGAATATTGAAAACCATGAACACAAAACAGCCGTATCTGCCTATCTGCTCGGCAACCACAACCGCCCTATTTACATGATTTTCCGTAATATCGTTTTTATGTTTTACCGCGTACACGATATTAGGTATCATAATGACTACCATTGCGGCAAGCCCGTAATAATTAAACCAACCCATAAAAACATTATAACGCTGAAATCTTCATTCTTCAAGTATTTTAACTGAATTACCCCCCCACTCGCGCCAAAAATGCGATAATGAAGTAAAAAAGCGCACATAGAATGTGCGCTTTTAATTTTAATGCCAAAGAAAACGTACTTTCAAAGCTTTCAAATTTAAACCTATTTTCCTAAAAACAAACAAAATCGATTTATAATTAATAACTACATTTAAAAATTTTTTGCATTTTATAGTTTTTTAGTTTAACGCCGAGGCGTTCTACTTCTTGTTCCTTTATAACGTAATATCCGCGCTTTTCAAAAAACGGTTTTGCGGTTACGGATACATAAGCTATTACGACGGTAAAGTATTTTTCCAATTCATCGCATAGCTTTGTTGCAATACCTTGCCTTAGAAAATCTTTATGCACATATAGCAAATCTAAACAACCTGCGACTGTTATGCTTCCAAAACCGACAATACTTCCGTTGATTTCGGCAACCAGAGTATTTTGTTTTAATAAATCGGTACGCCTGTTTTGCAATCGGTCAATGTCTTTTGCCCAGGCAAAAAGCTGCTCGTCTGTATAATCTTGCGCGTTGACGTGATGTACTGTTTCATAAAACAATTCTGAAACTTTTTGACAATCAGTATTTTTATAGCGCCTTATAATTATTTGATATCGCATAAAATCAATATATCAATTTTAACTTTAAAAATCAAATATTAACAACCGACCGGAAATCATTTGTTACGTTTTTATATGAAAGAGGTAAAAGAACACATATACAGAAAGTTGTATAATCTCAATTGTTTCAAATATAAAAAAATACGCACACCATTTTAAAGTGTGCGTATACGTCTCGTGTGGTGGACGAGTCGGGACTTGCACCCGAGTCTTACAGGTTTTGTCTGAGCTTTCTACATACTTATTCCGCCTTTAAACTTAAACAAATTTCCCCGACGGACGGGAAAAATTTGCCGCATACCGCAAAATTCTTTCAACTACGCGCGGTAAAACGCAATTAAAAGTTTACCGTTTAATTGACGCCGCAAACTTTCCAACGGTGAAAAAGAAGCGACGGACCGCTTAGATTAAGCAGCGCAAGCTACGCCAGCCGCTCTGAACGAGGGGAAAGCAATAACTTTTGAATCTTTTTTGGATTCTGCATTTATATTTAAAGTTCCGTTTTTACAAAGCCGAGCCTTTGGTATGCTTTTCTCATTCTCTGCCTGCAATCGAATCTGAAACTCGCCCTAAAAAATTTTATTCGGACGGCGCTATACCGAACGGTTGCAAAAGAAAAAAGAGTGTTATAATTATATGCTATCAAAACCGAAAAATCAAGCGTTTGATTTTGTTTTCTATTGACAAATTAAGTAAAATGAATTAAAGTTTTACTGTATGATTTACACCGTTACTTTTAATCCTTCGCTGGATTATTATGTACAAGTAAATAATCTGAAAGGCGGAATAGTCAATCGCACTTCGGGCGAAAGCTTAGCCGTGGGCGGCAAAGGGCTTAATGTTTCGCTTGCTTTAAAAGAGCTGGGCGAAGAGACGATTGCCCTCGGTTTCGTAGCAGGTTTTACAGGCAAGTACATCAGGGACAAAGTAACGGAGCTGGGGCTTGACTATAATTTTATAGAAGTTGAAGGGCAAAGCCGCATAAACGTAAAAATAAAAAGTAATACCGAGACGGACATAAACGGCACGGGCGCTTTGGTTTCAGAAAACGACGTAAACAAACTTGTAAGGAAACTGAAAACGCTTTTAAAAGAGGGCGACTGGCTTGTCGTATGCGGAAGCGTGCCCTCCACCCTTGATTTCTCTGTTTACGCAAATCTTTTTAAAAAGCTTAAAGCCATAAAAGACGTGAACATAGTTGTTGACGCGTGCGGCAAACTGCTGACCGAAACGCTAAAATACAAACCCTTTTTAATTAAACCGAATATTTATGAAATGTGCGAAATCTTCGGGCTAAGCGCAATACCCGATATCGAAGGGATTTTTGCCTGCGCAAGAAAATTGCAAGATATGGGAGCAAGAAACGTAATAGTTTCAATGGGCTCTTCAGGCGCGGCTATGGTCACAGAGACGGCGCAGTCGCTGTTCGTCAGGGCGGCAAGAGGTCAGCTTGTAAATTCCGTAGGCGCAGGCGACAGCATGGTAGCCGGATTTATTCACGAATATCTGAAATCGGGCAACTACTTTTCCGCGCTGAATTTCGCAACCGCGGCAGGAAGCGCTTGCGCGTTTACTAAAAATCTTGCCACAAGAGAACAGATTGAGTACATCGAATCTTTGATGCTTTAAATATGATTGAAGTATATAAAACAGCAAACAAAAACGTATATGAAAAGGTAAAAACAGCGATTGCCCGTCACATATGCAGCAGTTTCGAGATACTGCGCACCGAAAACGGCAAGCCGTACATTGAGGGTAATCCCCTCTTTTTTTCAATTTCACACAGTAAAAATACAGCGGTTTTTGCACTTAGCGACAGTCCTGTGGGAATAGATTTAGAGTTTGCAGACGGCAAAAAAAGCATTAAAAGCGTACTTTCAAGATTTACAGAACGGGAAAAAACCCAAATAAACGGCGATTTATTCAAATTTTACGAAAACTGGACGGTAAAAGAAGCGTATATCAAGCTTACAGGCGGCACGCTTGCACACGACTTAAAAAGACTTGAATACGACGGCGGAATACTTTATTGCGACGGCAAAGCCGTTGACATCACGCCGAACATTATTGAACTAAAAAATAACGGTATTTGCGCCATATTCGGGGGCATAAGCTTGAAATTGAGCGATTTTAAACGCTTTTATACGCGCAAAAATGAGAGGAAATAATATGATAGTATTTATAATTGCAATGAACAACGAAGCCGAACCCGTAATAGACCAAATGAAGATTGAAAGCGACAGAACGGTATGCGGAAAGCGCGTAGTCTGCGGAAAACTCTTCGGTATGGAAACGGGTGTTGTTATATGCGGAGTGGGAAAGGTCAACGCCGCGTGCGGTACGCAGTATGCCATAGACTGTTTAAATGCGAAAGCTATAATAAATTTAGGAGTTGCAGGCGGACTGAACAATAGGCTTAAAATAGGCGGATTGTACAGAATGGACGCAGTAGTTCAGTACGACTTTGACCTGACGCAGATAAACGGAACGGAAATAGGCACGCTTGACGAGTGCAAAAACAACTACCTTCCCCTCTTCGGAGGCGACTGCGAAGACCCCGTATATAAACTTGCCACAGGCGACCGTTTTAACGACAGCAAAGACGATTACCGGCTTTTAACAAACGTTTTGAACGCAGACGTGCGCGATATGGAATGCGGCGCGATTGCACAGGTTTGCATGCACGCGGAAATCCCCTGCCTGTCATACAAAATAATTTCCGACCTTGCCGGCAACGGCAGTACTACCGAGCAGTTTTCAGCTAACCTTGAACTATGTTTTAAAACGCTGAAACGCGAGTTAAAGAATATAGCGGAAAGCATTAAAGGAATTGAAATATAATGGAAAAAATACCCTCTTTTTCAAAAAATCACGACTTGCTTACAACGGGGCTGCACTTCTGCGGAAAAACGCACGGCGTCTCCACTTGGGATTTGCGCTTTAAAAAACCCAACGGCGGCGATTACATAACCCCTGCCGCACTGCATACGGTTGAACATCTTATTGCCACCGTTTTGCGCAATTCGTCGCACAAAGACGATATTGTGTATTTCGGACCAATGGGATGCAGAACGGGTTTTTATCTGCTGACGGCAAACTTGGAAAAGGACGGGATTTTGCAACTTTTAAAGCAAAGCTTTAAATCGGCGTTGGAGTTTGACGAAATCCCCGGCAACAAGCGCGAGGAGTGCGGAAACTATCTTGACCATGATTTGAACGGCGCAAAACGCGAATGCGAAAATTATCTGGAGGTATTAAACAGCTTATGAAACCGCTTGGCGGAGGCTGGGACGAACTGCTTGCCCCCCTCTTTAACGACGAAAAATACAAAAAAATACGCGATTTTTTAAAGCAGGAGTACTCAACGCGCATAATTTATCCCGATATGTACGACCTGTTTAATTGTTTCAGGTTTACCCCCGTAAACAAAATTAAAGCCGTAATTCTGGGTCAGGACCCATATCATGAGCCGAATCAGGCGCACGGACTGTGTTTTTCGGTGAAAAAAGGGGTAAAACTTCCACCCTCGCTTCAAAATATTTATAAAGAGATTGAAACAGATTTGAATATAAAGGAACCTGCCTGCGGCGATTTGACCAAATGGGCGGAGAGCGGAGTTCTGCTGTTGAATACCACACTTACCGTACGCGAACATATGGCAAATTCGCACTCGACCTGCGGCTGGGCGTGGTTTACGGACAACGTTATAAAGATTATTTCGGATAATACGCAAAACACCGTTTTCATACTTTGGGGCGGCAACGCAAGAAGCAAGGTTCCGCTTATAGACGCAAAAAAACATCTTATTTTACAATGCGCCCACCCTTCGCCTCTTTCGGCTTACAACGGTTTTTTCGGGTGCAGACATTTTTCAAAGACAAACGCTTATTTAAAAGAACACGGCAAGGACGAAATAGACTGGGACTTAAATTAAAGGTGGTTTTATGAAGTACGCTGTAATTTTAGGCGACGGAATGGCAGATTGGAAAATTTCCGCACTCGGCGGAAAAACCTGTCTTGAAGCGGCAAAAACGCCCAACTTTGACAATATGGTAAAAAGGGCTGAAACAGGTCTGTGCAAGACAGTTCCCGACGGGCTTAAACCGGGGTCTGACGTTGCGAATATGTCGGTCTTGGGTTTTGACCCCGAAAAGTTTTATACGGGGCGTTCACCGCTGGAAGCTGTCGCCATGGGCATAAATCTCGGCGAAAAAGATGTAACTTTAAGGTGTAATTTTGTTACGCTTTCAGATGAAGAAAACTTTGAAGACGCAACTATGCTCGATTACTCCGCAGGCGAAATCACGACCCGTGAAGCAGTCGAACTTATAAACTTTTTAAAACCGCACATCGATTGTGAAAGCTTAAATTTATACGCAGGCATACAGTACAGGCACTGCCTTGTAGTAAAAAACGGAAATAGCGATTGCGAACTTACTCCGCCGCACGACATAAGCGACAAACGCATAAAAAATTACCTGCCTACAGGCGTTAATTCAAGCATATATAGGGGTCTAATGCAGAAATGCTATAACCTTTTAAAGGAACACCCCGTCAATTTGAACCGCATAAAACAGGGCAAAAAACCAGCCAATTCTATTTGGCTGTGGGGCGAAGGCACAAAGCCGCGCCTTGAAAATTTCAAAACTCTTCGCAAACTGAACGGCGGAATTATTTCCGCAGTCAACCTTATAAAAGGCATCGGCATTCTTGCAGGTATGAAGATAATCGAAGTGCGCGGCGCAACGGGAAATTACAACACCGATTTCGAAGCGAAAGCCGAAGCCGCGGTAAATGAACTTATAAACGGGCTTGATTTTGTTTATATTCATATCGAGGCGGCGGACGAGTGCGGACATCACGGCGATTTTGCGCATAAGGTATATTCCGTTGAGAAGATAGACAAAGTTGCCGGCGCGCTGTGCGAAAAGCTGAAAGCGGCAAACGAAGAATTTGCCGTTCTTGTTTGCCCCGACCACCCCACGCCCTGCGAGATAAAAACGCATACATCCGACGCAGTTCCTTACATGCTTTATTGCAGCAGTAAAAATCTTTTCAACGGCGCGACGCGATACACGGAAGAGCAAGCCGCAAAAACTGGCGCGGTTGTAAAAAAAGGCAGTACCCTGATTGAAAAATTGATAAATTTATAAAGTTTTATTAAAAAGCCGTCCGCGCTTGATTGCGCGAACGGCTTTTTAATAATTTCCGAAAGTTTCTTCCACCATTCGGTTGTTTTCGGTTATGTACGCCTTTCTTCGGCAACGCTTTAAAAACGCATTGCCTTTGGCGCTTCTTGTATAAACTATTTCCATTTTACCCAAAGTCTTTTTTAAATTATCGGCAAAAAGCCTTACGTTTTCCTGTTTTGTTCCCAACACCGACGGGCACGCAAGCGCGCATTTATACCTGTAAACTTTCCCGTACTTGGGTATCAGTACATATCTGGGGCTTTCAATCGGAGAAAACAAATCGGCTACGGCTGAGGTAAAAAGCTTCTGTTCGCGCATAACTGCGCCGTCAAGCTTTACGTTTATAACGTTTCCGATATCGTCCGAATTGACTGCAACACGGCAATCGGAAGAAATTATTCCGCACTCGCGCATAGTTTTAAGCATACAGTCCGTAAGCGCGTATATCGATTTTTCGGGGTTGCGGTGCTTCAACAGTCTGTTCAAAAAAATGTTGAAAACCCTGTCAAGCGCAATAAAAATTATTATCGCGCCGATTATCCCGACAGACCAATGTACAGCGGCGGTAGTAAAATTAAAGAAAGCAAAACAAATTGCAAAAATTGCTATTCCCATTAAAGAACAAAGCAAACCCAGCCTTGCAAAGTTGAAAAAAGTAAATGTGGGGAAACGCATTTCCTCCGGCACCTTGCCTGTCTGATACATTTCGGAAGAGATTGCAAGCGAAGATTCCCACTTTGATTTAAGCCCTTCCCTTTCCTTTGCAAGTTCAGCCATTTTTTTGTTTATTCTTTCCACCCCTTTTTTATCGAAAGGCGGCTCTATGACCGTCAGTCGGGCAATGCCGTTCTCTATTCTGTCAGTCGAATAGGACGGCGCGACAAAACAGGCAAAACGCCTTGACAAAAGCTCGAAATCATAGAACTTTTCTGCATCCGTTTCGCCGTTTTTCTGCGGTTCGACCGTGACAAGGTGCCAAATGTCGGCAACCTTTTCGGGATTGTTTTTATCAGTCCTTATCGCCCTGCCCCGCATTTGGTTTGACAGCATAAAACTGCCGACAAAACTTGCCAGAATAAGAGTATTTATGCAAGGCGAATCCCAGCCCTCGCCGAGAAGCGATTTGGTCCCTACAAGCGCGCAGATTTCTCCCCTTTCAAAAAGCGCGCCAACGGCTGCGACTTTCTCTTTATTTCCGCCGCGGATGTTAAATTCCGCGTATTCGGTGTTTTCGATAGGCTTAAAATTGCAATTGACCCCCATATATGCCAAAGTTTCGGCACATCTCACAGGCAAAAGAACAAGACTGCCCGACACCGCTCCGCATCCGTACGGGCAATTTTTGCGCAAAGTTTCGAACACGCTTACAATATTTACTTCGTCAAATTTTTTGTCTTTGCCGATATCGGAAAGGCTTTCTTTCCTTATAAAATCGCACAGCACCAAAAGCCGCAGCCCCTCATTTAACTGCCTGCTTTCAAGCCTTGTTATTTCCGCTATCGACGAAAGTTTACCCGACGACGAAATAAGTTTTTTCTTCAATTTATCGTTTAAAGTTATTACTATTTTACCCCGTTCGAAAAGCTGTCTTTCTTTAAATATAAAAGCAATTTTTCCGCGCTTATTTTCGTCCAGCAGTTTCTCTTCTGAAATTAAAAAGTTAAGTGCAAGTTCGATTTCCGCAACGTCGGGTTTAACTTGGTTTTTCAGCCTGACCCATTTTAAAATCTCTTTATCCGTTTTGATGTTAAGGCTTTTCCCCAAACTTAAAAGCGCGCGCGTTTCGGCATACTTTCCGTCCAGCCAACCGTTCAAATCGGCTTCGCGGTAGGTTAAGTTTATTAAAGCTTCCGAAAACTCAGGGCAATTTTTCAAATCCTTTAAAGCCTCTTTGACTCTTTCGGAATAATCGTCGAACTCTGAAATTTCATTCTCCGACGGGTAGTTGAACCAGACATAGTCCTGATGGGGACACAGCGTCCCCTGTTTTACAAGCTCGGGCACAAAAATTTCTTCGTCTATCTCTCCGCATACGGAAAGATACCTTTTCCATTCGCCTGCGTTTGCGTCGTAAGGCGGAGTTGCTGTGAGCGCGATAATTTTTACTTCGCCTTTAAGCTCTTCCAAAAATTTTTCAAGCGCGCGTTGCCACTCGTTTTGCAAATGGTGCGCCTCGTCAAGGCAAATTGTCCCTATGCCCAGCTCTCTGACGGCTTTGAAGATGTCCAGCTCCGAGTAATCAATCTGTTCTTCGCCCTCGGCGCACCTGACCTTTTCCACCGCAGAGTAAAGCGCCTGATAGGTGACGGAAGTAATTTTTGCGCAGTTGTTAAAATCAAAAGAAACGTATTTCGACGGCTCAGCGCCATCGGGCATAAAGTTTTCGATAAAACGCTGTCCCCACTGATCGCGTATGGTGGTTGTCGGAGAGAGTATAATGCAAGGTTTTGCAAGTCTTAAAATCAGTTCAAGCCCGAGTACGGTCTTACCGCTGCCCGGCGCCGCAACAACGTTTATTCTTCCGTCAGACAGATACTTGTCCGCGTTGTCTAATATTCTTTGCTGATAGCTGCGGAATGTTCCGCGGAATGCTGCGCCCTCAAACAATTTTTAACTCCTTTTAATTATAAAAACACACTATTTTTTCAATACACCCCTATATATGCCGCAAATAACGGGGTTTTAATATGACTAACGCCCCTGAACAGGGGCGCAAAAATCAAAACGTAAACAACTTCCAGGGCGTGTCTTCCTTGGGCGGTTCTATTATAAATTTCAGACTTTCGCCCGTCGTCGGATGCGTAAAACGCAGGCTGTAAGCCCAAAGCGCAAGTTTGCCCTTTACCGCCTTTTCGCCGCCGTAGCGCATATCGCCGTAAACAGGACAGTTTATGGAAGAAGTCTGCACCCTTATCTGGTGCGTTCTGCCCGTATGCAATGTTATATCCGCAAGAGACAGCCCTGCCCTTTCTTCCTTTATTTCATATTCCAAAGATGCAAATTTAGCGCCCTCTTCGGTCTGCGTACAGACGTAAACCATATTGTTTACGCTGTTTTTTCTTAAATAATTTTCAAGCAAAGCTTTCTTTTTTGAAGGCACGCCGCAAAGCACTGCGTAATATTTTTTTTCAAAACCGCCGTTTTTCATTTTTTCTGAAAGCCTTGCCGCCGCTTTTGACGTTTTAGCAAACACCATAACTCCGCCCGTAGGTCTGTCAAGGCGGTGCACAAGCCCCAAAAAAACATTGCCCTGCTTGGAATAAGTTACCCTTATATACTCTTTTACGCAGTCGAAAAGATTGCTGTCGCCGCTCTCGTCAGGACAGCAAGGCACCATCTGCGGCTTCAAAACCACGATAATATGGTTGTCCTCGTATAAAATAATCAGTTCCTCAGTTTTCATATCCCTCTCCGACAAAAAGTCCGCTTGCTCCGCAAGGCAACGGTATGCCCTCTTGCGTATCGATTCCCACTTCGTAGGCGTCAACGCTGCCGCGAACGCCCCTTAACGCAAGCGTTAAAATATTTTTAAGCACGGCAGGCTGTAAACCAGTGGTATAGCTGTTTATTAAAAAAAACAGGGGCTTTTCACATAAAAGCGCGGCGCACGACATTACAAAGCCGTACAAATCACGCTCTATTTTCCACATTTCGCCAGCCGGTCCCCTTCCGTAACTGGGTGGGTCCATTATTATTCCGTCGTATTTGTTTCCCCTGCGTATTTCACGCGCAACAAACTTCATACAGTCGTCAACTATATAGCGTATTCCGCTCTCCACGCCTGAAAGTCTGGCGTTTTCGCCGGCGCGTTCAACCATGCCTTTTGCCGCGTCGACGTGCGTTACCTTTGCGCCCGCTTTTGCGCAGGCGACGGACGCCGCGCCCGTATAAGCGAACAGGTTCAAAACCTTAATTTCCCTGCCATTTTCCCTTGATTGGGCGGCACATATGATGCGGTTAAGCTCGTTCCAGTTTACCGCCTGTTCGGGGAAAAGCCCCGTATGTTTAAAGCCCATCGGCTTAATTTTAAAGGTCAGATTTTTATAACTTACAGTCCACTCGGAAGGAAATTCTTTTCTCTTTTCCCAACTGCCGCCCCCTTTTTCACTGCGGTGATATACGGCGTTTATTGCCTTATGGGAATACAAATCTCCGCCGCCCCAAATAACCTGAGGGTCGGGACGCAGTAAAACTACGCCGTTCCAATCTTCCAATTTCATACCGTCGGAAGTGGCAATTATTTTATAGTCTTTCCAATCGCTGACCGTTTTCATAAAATTATTATATCAAAAGCGGTAAAATTTGTAAAGTAATTTAAAGGCGCGCGCGGCACTATGCCGCGCGCGCCTAACGCCGTATAACTTTTATCTGCTGTAACTGTACAAAACATCGTAAAGGGTGGAATAATAGCTTGATAAATACCTTTTCGCAACGTCGTCTGCGGTATAAAGCGCCATTCGTTCCGCAGGGTTTTCAATGGCAAGATAATAATCTCTGACTATTCTGTACCTTTCGTTATAAGTCAGCGAATAATCGACCATATACCCTGCGTCCTCGCCTCCGGTCGGGTCGTCGGGATAAGGCTCGTTCAGTTTCAAAGCGTATTCCAGCTGTTCGGCAATTATTTCAACCTGATAATTAAGCTCGGCAGTAAGCTCGGCTTTCTTCTGGTTTAAAAGGCTGGATTCTTTCATATCGTTCGTGTACGCAAGTTTCTTAAAAAGCGCAACCTCCGCGTTATATTTATGCGTAAGTTCGTTCTTATTTTTCTGCGCATTGCGCAAAAGCTGCATCTGTACGGCGGTAAATTTTTTAAGTTCCTCTTCGGTAACATTTATAATATCGAATTTCATTCAACCGCCTCCGCAACACCGTAAAGCGAGTTTATTCCGATATTGGATTTTATCGTTACTTTGAAGCTTTCTCCGCGCATATTTACCTTTAATTTGCCCCGTACACCCCATAATATACGCGAATTAACGCCGTTTGACACTTCAATTTCCACGTCACCGTCCGCATCCAGCAACAGCTCTTTCAGCACTTTTTTACCACGTTTCCCGAAGTCCGTTTCAGCGCTTTCGAAAAGATATTCCGCCCCCTCTTCCAAAGCCGAAAAACTGCCGTCGGCACCGTAAATTAAAACTTCTCCGTCTGCGACGGGTATACCTTTATCCGCTTCAACCAGATACGAAATTCCCTCTTCGGCGTTTACTACAAGCAATGCGTCCCTGCCCAAAATTCGGCTTCCCCCCGACAAAATATATCTGCCGCCGAACTCCGACGCGGCAACGCAGTCCACGATATCGTCGCAAAAAGGCAGTTCGGTTTTTTTTGCCGAAGAACCGTCGTACACATAAAGTCCGCTTACAGTATAAAAATAAAGTTTACCGCCTATAACCGCCGCGGTGTCAGAGTAAATTTCAGGCAAAACTTCGTTGTAATAGGTAAGCTTGAAATTTTCCGGGGTGCCGAAAGCGTGCAGAAAAGTAATTCCCCTTTCCCTTACCGCCACAATCTTATCGCCGTAAACGACAAGATTTAAAATCCTGCCGTAGCCGCCGCCCGTTATTACCCAGCCCGCACCCGAAATATTTTCCGTCCAGTCGGTGTGCGACCCCTCGCCCGACCACTTTATTTTATACGGGTTTGCCGCGTCAATTCCGAAAATTCTGCCGTTTTTAAGCACGCACTTTTTTACGTTTGCCGTAAGCGCTTCGGAATAACCGGCAACGGCGTTAAAGTAGTACGCGCTTGCGCTGCCGAACACCGCCGCGCCCGCCTCGCCTATCCTGTTCAGTTCTACAAGGCTTGCGTACTGCGTCGTAAATTTTTTCTTAAAATCAAACGCGCGCCCGTCCGCCGAGCTGTAAAAGTAGTTGTCGGCGCAAAGTATGTATTTGCCTATCAAACGCGTATAGCCTGCAAAATGAATATTCTGCGGCAGTCCTCCGCCGCTTTCGGCAACGCCGAGCGCAGGCAGAATTTTTCCGTCTTTAAGCATACAGCTGACCGCAAGATATCCGTCCCCAGAAAGCAAATCTTTTTTAAGTTTTACAGTTTTGGGAAAACGCCTTTTTAAATTCACACCCACCTCCTCGGCGGAAAACTGGTGCGGTTTATGCTTTTACGGCGCAAGCGGTCTATCTCGCCCCTGTAAACGCTCTCCCACGCTTGAGCTTCCGCCGCCTCGCCGCAGATAAGGCAGTATTCTGAAGCAGTGCCTGCCGCGACAAGCCTTTCGCTGACCTCTCCTCCGAACGCGCTTTCGCCGTCCAGACTTTTTTTCGGGGGCGCGTAGCGGTATAAAACTGTAATTTCTTTCGCGTCTGTTTTAAGAAAGCGCACATCGGCTTCAAACTTTATCTTTTCCCCTTTCGCAGTGACCGAAATAATCTTCAAAGGTCTTTCGGTAAAATCGGAAAACGCATAAACCCCGTCTTCGGAAGTAAGCGCCTCCTCGGCTTTAAGGGGAAAATAGCACCGCGCAAGCTCGTCTTCAACTGAGTTAAAGCAGTACAGCAACGTTTCAACCGTCTCTTTTTCTTCCGCCGTAAGCGAAGCGGTCTCCGACTCCTCCTCTTTTTCAATGCTTCGCGCAACGTCCTCCCTGCCAATTAAGACAAGCGCGCTTTTTATAATGTCTTTTACTTTCATTAAGCCTCCTCAAGGTAATCGGCGCGCCGCATTGAATGCGTCGCGCTTCCCGTAAATTTAATTAGCGGCAGTCTCCTCCGCCTGACTTGAAATGTTTGAAAGCATAGCCTGGCCGCAGGGCTTTTTACAGATAAGTTCGGCATATTTCACCAAAGTCGCCGAATACGCCGCCTTGCCTGTAACTTGTTTTAAAATTTTGCCGCCCTCGTCTTCAAGCCACTCCCAATCGCAAAGCTGGCTTAATACGAAGTCGTCCGTGTTAAGAAAAAGAATCCTGTCGTCGGGACAGTATTTATCCGCATAAACGGGAACGTCGTTCACTGTAACAACGCCGAAGCCTGTGCGCGCGTCCGTCGAATTTACAACGCGCCTGTTTTCGGCTATAAGCGACGCAATCTTCTTCCTGGTCTTATATGAGCAGATAATCATATTTATTCTGCTATTGAAATTCTCCTCCATATAGTCGAGAACGTCGGTAAGTTTTTCCTCTGTAATACTTCCGTCCGCGTCTGCAACATATGGCGCAAAATAAGGCTCGACATTCTTATCGTAACCGTAAAGCGTGCCGCCGCCGAATATTGCGCCGAGTCCCGTAAGCTCGTTGTCTTTCGAGCCGTGAGGATACACCTTGCAACCAGTAATGACATTTGTAATATTTTTAGAAAATTTAACGGTTGAGTTTTTCGCGCTGACGGAAAGTATGTAAACACCCTCTTCGGAAGAGGACGCGCCTATAACGTCCACGCACATTCCTGCAAAATAATCTTTTACGCAATCGGCTTTGTACACTCCGTCGGAAACTTTTGAAGTTATTTTGCACAGCGCGCCGCTTCCGTCACCGAACAGCATACGGCTGAAATTCTGTTTCGCGCTTGAAATAAGCCCTTCCATTTCTGCGTTTACAAGGTTTACAAACGCGCCAGAGCCGTCGCCCGAAGCCCTTAAAGCCTTGTCGCTTATCTCAATTGTGCCGTAAAGGTTTTTCAAAGGCACGGTGATGTCAAGGTACCTGTTTTTGTAGGGGTCGGGCAGGTCTGCGTCTTCGGCGCCTGCAAGCACGCTGCCGCAGTTCCCTCTGACGACGGCTATTTTAACGTCTTTGCCGAATACGTTTGCGGCGTTTTTTTCCACCGCCGAAAAGAAAGGTGAAATTCCATCGTTGAGCTGTGCCGTAACGGCGTCGAGATAATAGTTTTTTAACGCCTTATCGGCGTTTGAAATAGTAATCAAATAATTCTCTCCTTAAATTAATTTTTTAAAAATTTCTGCGCAAGCG
>RYWC01000009.1 GCA_003979335.1 Clostridia bacterium | reverse complement strand
AGTTTAAACTTAACTACGGAATTTGCGACAGTGTTGAAAAACTCGAACAGGAAATAAAGCGCGTGCGTAAAGCGCAGAGCGAGTTTGCGAAATTCAGCCAGGAACAGGTTGATAAAATTTTCACGGCTTGCGCCTGTGCGGCCAACAGGGTAAGAATACCGCTTGCCAAACTTGCCGTTGAGGAAACGGGAATGGGAGTGGTAGAAGACAAAGTTATTAAAAACCACTACGCCGCGGAATATATTTACAATAAATACAAGGATGTTAAAACCTGCGGTATTTTAGAAGAGGACAAAGTTTACGGTCTGACTAAAATTGCCGAACCTATCGGCGTAATAGGGGCGGTTATACCTACGACCAATCCCACGTCGACTGCTATTTTCAAAACTCTTATATGTTTAAAGACCCGTAATGGTTGTATTATAAGTCCTCACCCCCGTGCAAAGAATTCAACTATCGCAGCGGCAAAAGTCATTTACGAAGCGGCGGTGGCGGCAGGCGCGCCCGAGGGTATCATTAGTTGGATTGATGTGCCCAGCCTTGATATGACTAACCTATTAATGAAAGAAGTTGACACCATTCTTGCAACAGGCGGCCCCGGTATGGTTAAAGCGGCGTATTCAAGCGGCAAACCTGCTATAGGCGTAGGCGCCGGCAATACCCCTGCGATTATAGACGAAAGCGCGGATGTTCTTCTTGCGGTAAACTCTATTATCCATTCAAAAACGTTTGACAACGGTATGATTTGCGCGTCCGAACAGTCCGTAATAGTATGCGATAAAATTTACAATAAAGTAAGAAAGGAATTTGAAACCAGAGGCTGTCACCTGTTGGTGGGCGAAGAGCTTGATAAGGTGAGAAAAACTATTATCATAAACGGTTCGCTTAATGCAAAAATCGTAGGTCAGCCTGCTTATAAAATTGCTAAACTTGCAGGCGTAGACGTTCCCGAAAGCACTAAAATTTTAATCGGTGAAGTCGAAAGCGTAGAGCTTTCGGAAGAGTTTGCGCACGAAAAACTTTCCCCCGTGCTTGCAATGTACAGGGCTAAGGATTTCGGCGACGCTCTCGACAAGGCTGAAAAATTGATTGCCGACGGCGGTTACGGACACACTTCGTCGCTTTATGTCAACACCGTAACGTCGCAGGATAAAATTCACGAATTTTCCGAAAGGATGAAAACCTGCCGCATACTTTTGAACACTCCCTCGTCGCAGGGCGGTATAGGAGATTTATATAACTTCAAACTTGCGCCGTCGCTGACATTGGGTTGCGGAAGCTGGGGCGGCAATTCCGTTTCGGAAAACGTTGGAGTAAAGCACCTATTAAATATCAAAACGGTAGCGGAAAGGAGAGAAAATATGCTGTGGTTCAGGTCGCCCCAGAAAGTATATATTAAAAAAGGCTGTCTGCCTGTCGCCTTGGAAGAATTAAAGAATATTATGGGCAAGAAAAAGGCTTTTGTTGTTACGGATAAATTCCTTTATGAAAACGGCTTTACAAAATGCGTAACCGACAAGTTGGACGAAATGGGCATAGCACACAACGTGTTCTTCGACGTTGCGCCCGACCCCACATTGGATTGCGCAGTACAGGGCGCAAAACTTATGTCGGCGTTCAAGCCCGATACGGTTATCGCCCTCGGCGGCGGCAGCGCGATGGACGCGGCAAAAATTATGTGGGTTCTTTACGAGCATCCCGAAGTTGACTTTATGGATATGGCAATGCGTTTTGTCGATATCAGAAAGCGTGTTTATACTTTCCCTAAAATGGGTGAAAAGGCTTACTTTATAGCAATTCCCACTTCCGCCGGAACAGGTTCCGAGGTTACGCCTTTCGCAGTAATCACCGATGAAAAAACAGGCGTCAAATACCCTCTTGCTGATTACGAGCTCATGCCGAATATGGCGATTATCGATACCGATTTGCATATGTCTGCGCCCAAGGGGCTGACTGCGGCATCGGGTATAGACGCCGTTACGCACGCGCTTGAAGCTTATGCTTCGGTTATGGCTACGGACTACACCGACGGGCTTGCCGTTCAGGCTTTGAAAGTGATATTCAGATATCTTCCCGACGCGTACGACAACGGACAAACGGACATTGAAGCAAGGGAAAAAATGGCTAACGCCGCAACCATGGCAGGTATGGCTTTTGCCAATGCTTTCCTCGGCGTGTGCCACTCTATGGCGCACAAGCTCGGCGCATTCCATCATCTGCCTCACGGCGTTGCAAACGCGCTTATGATTGACGAAGTTATCCGTTTCAACTCTTCCGAAACTCCTGCAAAAATGGGCACCTTCAGTCAGTACGCTTACCCTAAAACACAGAGAAGATATGCAGAAGTTGCCGAAGCTTTGCAAATCGAAGGCAAAAACGACAAGGAAAAGGTTGCCAATTTAATTAAAGAGATAGATAAACTTAAAGAAAAAGTCGGCATAAAAAAGACAATTAAAGATTACGGCATTGATGAAACTGACTTCCTTAACCGTCTTGACGATATGGTTGAACAGGCATTCGACGACCAGTGCACGGGCGCAAATCCCCGTTACCCTTTAATGAGTGAAATCAAAGAAATGTATCTTAAAGCATACTACGGAAAATAAGGAGGAAAATTAAATGAAAGACAGCGCAAAGTTAATATTCGAAAGCAGCGAAAAGCAGATTTACAAGGACGGTAAAAACCTGATAAAAGTATTCGGCGAATGTTATTCCAAAGCCGAAGTTTTAAAGGCGGCGTTAAACAACGCAAGGGTGGAAGAAACCGACCTCAACGTTCCCAAAATTCACGCCATAGAGGTGGTTGACGGCAAGTGGGCAATAATTCTCGATTATATCGAGGGTAAGACCCTTCAGGCGTTAATGGACGAACATCCCGAAAAAGAGGACGAATATCTGAATCTCTTCGTTGACTTGCAGATGACGGTTCTTTCCAAAACGGTACCTATGCTCAATAAACTCACGGAAAAGATGCAGACTAAAATTTCCGCTACCGATTTGGACGCTTCCACGCGTTACGACCTGCATACCCGTCTTGATTCTATGCCTAAACATAAGCGTCTTTGCCACGGCGACTTTAACCCCACAAACATCATTATAACCGACGACGGCACGCCTTTTATAATCGACTGGTCGCACGCCACGCAGGGAAACTCGTCTGCCGACGTTGCAAGAAGTTATCTTTTATTCTATCTGGCAGGTAAAAAAGAACTCGGCGACAAATATTTGAAACTTTATTGCAAAAAGAGCGATACCGCAATACAATATGTTCAGCGTTGGATACCCATCGTTGCGGCTTCAAGACTCGTAAAAGCTCCTGAGGCAGAGAAAGAATTCCTCCACAATTGGATAGACGTTGTCGATTACGAATAATTTCGTATTGGGTCATTGCTGTTTATTGCATAAAAATTTTTACGCTATAAACGGCCGTCATTTTAAAAAATTTAAAGGCTTGAAATTTTCAAGCCTTTTTTTCTTTGCAAAACAATAAATATATTGTATAATTTTTTTATGGATAATCTGTTGTGTTTTACCGCCGTGGAATTTGTAAACGACCCTAAGGTAAAGGGATGGACATATTGGTATCTGTGCACTTTTGACGGCGCGGAAGAGGGAGATAAAGTCATTGCGCCGCTGGGCAGGCATGACAATATTCAGACGGGTTTAATCCGTAAAGTAAGTTATAAAACCGCAGAAGAGGCTCCTTACCCTGCGGATAGAATAAAGAAAATCGTAAGTTTAATCAAGGCGGATAAATATGTATAAAATAGTAAAAAAACGCGTTCTGAATCCTACAGTCACGATGATGGATATATATGCGCCGCTTGTTGCGAAAAAAGCCGAAGCAGGTCAGTTTATAATTTTAAGGGTAAATAAAGACGGAGAGAGAATTCCGCTCACAGTCGCAGGTTTTGACAGAACAGAGGGAACGGTTAAAATAATTTTTCAGGTTGTCGGGGCGGCAACTATGCTTCTTAATGCAAAAGAAGAGGGTGAATTTATCGAAGATTTTGTCGGGCCTTTGGGCTGTCCTACAAAGACGGACGGCGTAAAAAAGGTATGTATTGTCGGCGGCGGCGTTGGTTGCGCAATAGCTTTGCCCGTTGCTGAAAAATTCCGTAAGCTGGGTTGCGAGGTTCATTCTGTAATAGGTTTCCGCAATAAAGATTTAGTAATTTTGGAAGACGAATTTAAAGCTTGTTCAGACAAACTTACGATTGTTACCGACGACGGTAGCTACGGCAGACAGGGCGTAGTTACATTGCCGCTTAAAGAGGCGCTTGAAAGCGGTGAAGCTTTTGACGAAGTAATAGCGATAGGTCCTCTTATTATGATGAAGTTCGTCGTTGCGGCAGTAAAGCCTTACGGCGTTAAAACAACGGTATCAATGAATCCCATAATGATTGACGGTACGGGAATGTGCGGAGGATGCCGACTTACAGTCGGCGGAAAAATAAAGTTTGCCTGCGTTGACGGCCCTGATTTCGACGGTTTTGAAGTGGATTTTGACGAAGCTATCGCGCGTTCCGGCGCGTACGGCGAATTTGAAAGGAAAAGAAGGGAAGAAACCTGTAATTTATTAAAGGGGGCAGAGTAATGGCTTTAAATCCTAAAAAACACGAAATGCCCGTACAGGAAGCAAATAAACGGGCTAAAAACTTTGAAGAAGTTGCCTTGGGTTACACCGAGCAGATTGCGGTCGCAGAAGCCGAAAGGTGCCTTAACTGCAAAAACAAACCTTGTGTCGGGGGCTGTCCCGTCAACGTCGCTATACCCGATTTTATTTTAAAAGTAAGACAAAAGGATTTTGAGGGTGCTTATAGCGTAATTTCCGAAAGTTCTTCTCTTCCTGCGGTATGCGGCAGAGTTTGTCCGCAGGAAACACAGTGCGAAAGCAAGTGTACTTTGGGCATCAAGTTTGAACCCGTAGCAATAGGCAGGCTTGAACGTTATGTTGCCGATTGGCACAATAAAAATTTCAAAGGCGAACCTGAACTGCCTGTTTCCAACGGACATAAAGTCGCCGTTGTCGGGTCGGGACCTGCCGGTCTTGCTTGCGCGGGCGATTTAGCTAAAAGGGGTTATAAAGTTACTGTATTCGAAGCTTTGCATACAGCAGGTGGTGTTTTAGTTTACGGCATACCAGAATTCAGGCTTCCGAAAGACATAGTAGAAAAAGAAGTTGAAACGCTTAAAAAATACGGCGTAGAAATTCAGACTAACGTAGTAATAGGAAAAACGCTTACGGTTGACGAACTTTTTGAAGACGGTTTCGAGGCTGTGTTTATCGGTTCGGGCGCAGGGCTTCCTCGTTTTATGGGTATTAAAGGTGAAGCTTTAAAAGGCGTATATTCTGCAAACGAGTTTTTAACGCGCACAAATCTTATGAAAGCTTATATGCCTGATTCCGAGACCCCTGTAATTCGCGCAAAAAAAGTTGCGGTTGTAGGAGGCGGAAACGTTGCCATGGATGCGGCGCGCACGGCTTTAAGGCTTGGCGCGGAAAAGGTTTATATAGTTTACAGGCGTTCTATGGACGAACTCCCTGCGCGCAAAGAAGAAGTTGAACACGCGCAGGAAGAGGGCGTGGAATTTAAAATTCTTACAAACCCTGTTGAATTAATCGGTTTTGAAAATCCCGAAAATAAGCGCGACCCCAAAAACGGTTTCGTAAAAGGGCTTAAAGTTATAAAATGCGAACTCGGCGAGCCCGACGAACGGGGCAGGCGACGTCCCGTTGAAGTGGAGGGCAGCGAATACGAAATCGAGGCGGATTGTGTTATAATGGCAATTGGCACAAGCCCCAACCCCTTGATAAAAAATACTACGGACGGTCTTGCAACAAACAGCCGAGGCGGAATCATTGTTGAGGAAAGCACAGGCAGAACATCCAAACAGGGAGTGTATGCCGGAGGAGACGCCGTGACAGGCGCGGCTACGGTAATACTTGCAATGGGTGCAGGTAAAACAGCGGCAAAAGCTATTGATGAATATTTTTCAAAAAAATAACAAAAATATAAGGTATGGTAATTGTAATGGAAGAATTTAGCATTCCTTTCGATAAAGCGCAAACGGTAAACGTTTATAACGAAAGCGTAAAAAGCGAATACGTTTACGGCAGCGCAGAGTACAGAAAAATTATGGACTGCTGGAACGAAACAGTGAAAGGCGCCCACGATATGCCTGCATTCGGCGTAAGCATAAACAATCTTACGGTTAAAGAAATGCAGAAAGGTGTTTGGCTGGAATTCGATTTCAAAAAGCAGCTTGAACACAACGGTATGCCGTATGAGAAACTTTTAATAGGCGTGGGGGAAGATTATTACGGTTTTAATCTCATTCGTTTTAACAGCGAAAACGGCTATGAGGGCAGGTGTTTTTACTATGATTTAGTTGATAAAAATACTGCCGCGCTCTATGAGACGCTGATAAATTTGAAATAGATAAACGCCTATAAACGGCAAATCGGAAATATATCGACAAATAAAAAAGCGAGCCTTTGGCTCGCTTTAATTTTTAAATCAATTCTTTAAAGATTTTTTATATTGCGCAATGGCTTTTGAAAGCTGGTCGGGGCAGGAAGTGCCGTTTCTACAAATGACGCCTTTAAGCAAAGCTTCGACCTCGTCAATGTCTTTACCTTCGCAAAGACGGGCAACGCCTTGAAGGTTGCCGTTGCAACCGCCGATAAATTTAAGATTATGTATTTTATTGTTATTGTCTACGTCAAAAATAATTTGGCGCGAACATGTGCCGTTGGTTGAATAAGTAAACATTTTCCGCTCCTAATCGCAAAGATTTTCGTAAATTACAGAGTATACGTCAGCCGCTTTCTCTTCCCATTTTTTATATATCGCTTTTGCCGTTTTTTTATCGGGAACTACGAATTTCAGGTCTAAAAGAGGCTGTACGGGGGCAAGAATTTTTAAAGCTACCGTAAAAGTTCCGTCAACGTTCTGATAGTAGTCGGAACGGCACTCCTGTCTGTTGCGGTATCTTGCGCTGTTCTTTTTAACGAACTGCGAAATTTCTTCCCTCACGGATTTCGGTATGTTAATGTAAAAGTTCGCAAGCGTTTCCCTTCCGTCCGGCGTAATTGTGTAAAGAGTATCGTCGTCGCCGCCGACAACGCAAATAAAATTATCGTCGATAAGCTTATGAATTACGTTTACGCAGTCCATATAGCCCATCCAGCTGTTGGAAGTGGAACACATATCCACAATCGTACGCTCGGATAGAGCGCTTTCCATTTTATCAAAAACGAAAAGTATTATTAATTTGTTTGTGGAGGTTTCGCCTGTGTTCAACATAATCAATTAAAAAAATGTAAAAATTGCTTATTCATTATACATAATTATTTCAATAAAATCAAGATATTTAGTTAAAAATAATGCATTTTTAAAATTATGTGTGCTATAATAAAAAAAACTGCGCACGAAGCGCACGGCAAGTAATACAAGGGGCAAAAATATGCAAAGTACAAAAGAACAGGTCAAATCTTTTCTCGATAAATGCGAAGAGCTTAAAAGTTGCAAATTTATTATGGCGACGACCAAAATAAAAGATTTACTTAAATGCATAGTCAACTGTCCCGATTTATACAGACTTTTCGAGGCTGTTACAAAAGATTTTAATTACCTTGCGGCAAAAAGTCAGTGTCTTGTCACTGTAAACGACGGTATGTTTTTAAGAAACTATGTTGTTCTTCCTCAGACCGTAGGTCAAAGATTGGCGTTTATTTTTTGCCTTTTGGTGGAGTTTGACAAGGATAACATCAATTTAAATGACTTTTTGAGGCAATATTTCCCCGAAGACGGCAGTTATTTTGCAAGTTATCAGGCGTTTTGCAACACCGTAGTCAAAGGCTTGCAGGACTGTATTTATCAGGTTTTCAGAGAGGAAATAGCGTCTGTCATTGAAGACAGGGAAACCGATATGAAAACGGGCGAAATATTTTCGGCGCTCGGAGTTGCTTTTGCTCAGGAAGAAGAGTTTATTTCTTCAGCCGATATCCCTGCCGAAGACAGAGAAAACGGGCTTAAAATACTTTCCGCTCTGCAAAAAAGCGTAAAAGACGGATGTGTGGAAAATATTGACGCTTTGCTTTGCGGTTACAGCTATTTTGTCCTCAATCTCAAATGCGTATCCGATGGCATAGCAGAATTAATCGAACTTATCGAGGCATACGAAAAAACTATATGAATCTGACCGAAAAAAAGGTTTCCGGTAAAACCGTTTACGACGGAAAAATTTTAAAATTGGAAGTGGACGAGGTTCTTCTTCCCGACGGCAGTGCGTCAAAACGCGAATGCGTGCGTCATTGCGGCGGTGTCGCAGTACTTTATGTCGAAAAAGGCGCCGTTTTACTGGTCAGACAGTTCAGATACCTTTACAACAAAGCCCTGTGGGAAATTCCTGCGGGTAAAGTGGAAAACGGCGAGGACGCGGCGTATGCCGCAAAGAGGGAGTTTGAAGAGGAAACAGGTTATATAGACGGACAAATAAAGCCGCTTTTGACCCTTTATCCTACGCCGGGATACACCGATGAAATCATCCGTATTTATCAGGCTGAAAACTGTGTCCGTGCGGAAAGCCGACCGGACGAGGGTGAGTTTTTAGAAGTCGGGTTTATAGAAATTGAAAAGGTTTTGCAGATGATTGAACGCGGTGAAATATGCGACGCAAAAACTGTTGCCGCCGTTTATAAATATCTGAACGATATAAATAAAAAATAAAAGGGTTTGCCATTGAGGCAAACCCTTTTTTTACAATCAGTTACAGCCGCATCCGCAGTTACAACCGTTGCCGCACAACAGGCTCGAAAGCGTGCCGTTTTTCCACATACTGTAAATAATAGCGATAAGTATGGGGGTGCAGCTGCCGGAGAGAACTCCGTCGATACCGTGCCCGCTGCAACTTGCCGCAAGCAATAAAAGTATCAAAATCCAAAGACAGCTGTTGTTGCCGCAGTTAGAAAATAAGTTCATAAGTGACCTCCTTATTCCCTGCGTGGCGGTATGTAGAATAATTTTTGTTTCCACGCAGGCTTTGTCTGCAAAAGATTTTAAGCCTTTTACAGGTTCCGTATAGTAAATAATATTTTATTTATCGCAAAAATGTTACTTTGCATTCAATTGCTTGCAAAAATAATTTTATCTGTGTTAAAATTTATAAGAACAAAAAGGTACTTTCAGCCGATATTTTCAATCGGACTGTATAATAAGTATAATATATTTTTAAGCTGCCGATATTCTTAATGAAATCGGACGGAGGTTTTTTTATGAAAAAGGACAAAGCGCATTTTATTGCATTTGTCGGTGTTATGTTTGCGCTCATCTTTGTACTCTTTCTTTTGGAAGGCGCGGTGCTTTCTGGACTCGGTATGACAGCCTGTATTCTGTCGTTGCCCGTAGCTATTGCCCTCAGTATTTACGACGATTGGAAAAAGAGTTTTGTAGGCGGAACTATTCTCGGGTTGGCAAGCTGCGTTTTCTGCCTGATATTTGCTTCGCTTTTCATATTTTATGCAAATCCTTTGATTTGCGTTTTGCCCAGATTTTTCATTGGCGTAACTGCTTATTGGACTTATTTCGGGCTATCCAAGCTGTTTAAAAATGCAAAAAACAGATTTGTCAGGGAAAGCATACCTGCGGCGATAGCAGGCGTTGTAGGTTCGCTTACAAATACGGTGCTGTATCTGCTTGCCGTAAATATTTGGGCTGGCGATATAATGGGTTCGCTTACTGCAATAATGAATGTAGCGGTTTCCGTCTATTTTCCTGTCGAACTTGCGGCTTGTCTCGTTCTTGTGCCCATATATACGGCTGTGCTTAAAAAAGTCAACCATACTTTAATTAAACCCGAAAAGAAAGCGGAAATTAAGGAAATTACGGAGAAAATCTGATTAATGATAATATGTCTTGACATCGGTAACACAAATATAAAATTTGCGGTTTTCGACGGGGAAAAACTCAAAATAAGTTTCAGGGTGGCTACCGAGCCGAAAAAGACTTCGGACGAGTACGGCGGTCAGCTTTTAAGCATTCTTCAAAATAACGGAATCCGTCCCGAACATATAACGGGCGGAATAATTTCTTCCGTTGTGCCTCAGCTTGACTATACGTTGGACAGAACTTGCGTCAACTATCTGAAAATTAAACCCCTGTCGCTTGCGCCGGGGCTTAAAACGGGGTTGAACTTAAAAGTGGACAACGCTAAAGAAGTCGGCGCGGACAGGGTGGTGAACAATGTCGCGGCGGTAAGAAAATACGGCCATCCCCTTATAGTCATAGATTTCGGCACAGCGACTACTTTTAACGTTATAAACGAAAAAGGCGACTTTGTCGGCGGAGTAATCGCTCCGGGTATAAAAGGCTCGTTAGACAGCCTCGTAAACGGGACGGCAAAGCTTCCGAGGGTTGAAATTGAGCGTCCTTCAGCAGTTATAGGCAAAAATACGGTTACTAATATGCAGTCGGGCATATTTTACGGTTTTGCGGGTTTAGTAGAATTTTTGGTTAAAAAAATCAAGCGCGAAATGAAGTGCGATAAGGTTAAAGTTGTCGCAACGGGCGGTTTTTCTGAAATAATCGCAAAAGAAATTTCGTGCATAGACGAAGTGGATAAACTTTTGACGCTTGACGGGCTCAATTATTTATACCGTTTGAACAGTACGGAGGATTAGGATGAAAAAAGTAGGAATAGCGATTTTGGGTTTGGGCGTAGTCGGCGGCGGAACTTATAAAATTTTAACCGAACATAATGAATTTTATAAAAAGAATTATTCTGTCGATTTGACAGTCGAAGCCGTTTTGGAGCGCGACCGTCAGCGCGCGAAAGACCTGGGAGTAGATGAAAACAAAATCGTTTCGAATATGGCGGAAATCTGCTCCAATTCCGAAATAGATATAGTTGTCGAAGTAATAGGCGGTATAGAACCTGCAAAGACGTTTGTTCTTGCTGCGTTAAATTCGGGCAAGTCTGTTGTTACGTCAAATAAAGAACTTTATTGCAAGTACAGCCACGAGCTTGAAAAAGTTGCAAAAAAGAATAATTGCGGACTTTATTTTGAAGCCTGCTGTGTCGGCGGCGTGCCTGTTATAGACGTGCTTACGAACAATTTGCAGGCAAATAAGATAACGACGCTTATGGGCATAATTAACGGCACCACCAATTATATACTTACCAAAATGTCCGAGGGCGGAGCAGCTTATAGTGAAGTGCTTAAAGAGGCTCAGGCTCTTGGCTATGCCGAGGCTGACCCCACAGCAGATGTAGAGGGTTACGACGCGTCGTATAAACTTTCGATTCTTTCAAGTATAGCTTTCCATACAAAAGTCCCTTATACCGAAATTTACAGGGAAGGTATTTCCAAAATTGACGCTACCGATATTTATTACGGTAAACAGCTCGGATATGTTATGAAACTTCTTGCAATCGGCAGAAACGGCGACAACGGTATTGAAGTAAGGGTACATCCCACGTTTGTAAAATCAACACATCCGCTTGCAAGCGTAAACGATAGTTACAATGCAGTATATATCACAGGAGACAGCGTTGAAAATGTAATGCTATATGGCAGGGGCGCAGGCGCGCTTCCCACGGGCAGCGCTATTGTCGGCGACGTTATTCGTTGCGCTACGACGCAGGGAAACAATTATTCAGCTTTTAAAAATACCGAAAAGGCAGACCCTTCCGTAAAATTCGTAAGCAATTTCGAAAGCGAATATTATGTAAGGTTTACAGCGGAAGATAGGGCTGGGGTGCTGTCAAAAATTACTTCGCTTTTCAGCAAGCACGGTATAAGCGTTTCACAGGTAATACAGCAAAAGCCCGAAAACGGCAAAGTTCCGTTGCTTATAGTTACGCATACAACTCAGGAAAACTGCGTCAAAAAAGTGGTTTCCGACGTTGCGGCAACCGCAGGTATCGCAGATGTGGTTTCGGTAATCAGGGTAGTTTCTTAAATAAATTAATATATAAAAGCGCCGAAGCGTTTACGCTTCGGCGCTTTTATATTTCAGCTGTTGTTTCAGTCGTTTGTTTCTACAAGTCTATAACCCTTTTTAGGGCGGTATTTAATGAAAATTCTGTACCTGAAAACGTATAAAAGTATAGCGGCGGCTATTAAAACTATTGCGCCGGCTATAACGCCTATAGTTACAGGCGAAATATCTTTTGCGTCAAGGCATCTTACATTTATCCACATCTGGTTTATGTCTGCAAGTCTGTCGCCGAAATCAAGCATTACAACGCTTCTGTCCTTAACGTTTTGGGGCGGATACTGAGCAAACAGTTGTCTGCCTCTGTTTATGCTGCCGTCGGCGTCAATTTCGAAGTTGCAACTATCGGTCTGTATTACCGCTTGTCTGTCGTCGGACAGGTTTCCGAAGAAATAACTTACATCGTAATCGATTGTCTGTATTTCGTCTGCTTCTTCCGCGCCGTAGTTCCACTCCATATAGTTGAATACCGTATCGCCTGCAATAGCAGAAGTATAGCCGATGTAATACATATTTCTTACGGCGTTGTCAGGACGGGAGAGGAAGTTGACGAACGCTTCCGCGGCTTCGTGCCTTTCGTCGGACCATTCGACGCCGTTTTTAAGTTTCAGCCAGCCGTCAAACCAAATATTTGTACATTCTTCGGGAACGGAGTACCATAGTTCTGTGGGATTGTTTTTATCGTTTTCGGCATTGTCCATAATCGCAACGGCGTCGCCCGACCACTGTTCGTTTGCAATAACCTTGCCCGTTACCATATCGGCTTTGCCGCTATCCGTTTCAAACGAATAAACGTTGTCTTTAATTTGCTTGAGTATATCTTCGGCGGCTGCAATTGTTTCATTGTCCGTCGCGTTCATAAGATTGCTGTATTCTTCTGCGGTAATATCGGGCGCAAGCAATTTATCGCCGTTAATTATTCCCAACGTAGCAAAATATGCGTCGCGGACGTTGTCCTTTATAGTCACCTGCTTTTTATAATTTTCGTTTAAAAGTATTTTCCAAGTGGAAACGTCTTCGGCGTTGACAAGCTTTTCTGGATTATATACAAGCCCAAGCGTGCCCCACATATAGCACGCCGCAAGACCGTGCCATTCGTAATCGTTGAAAATGCTTCCGTCCGCGCCGTCTATATAAGACGAAACATAATTTGCGTAGTAATTTTCTTTAATATCCGTGTTCCAGAAATCTTGTGAATATTCGACGTAATTGCCTTCGGCAATGAGTTTCATAAGCATATAATCCGAAGGGCACACTAAATCGTAAACGTCGCCTAAACTCAGTCTGTTGTATAAATCTTCGTTTGTACCGAAAGTGGAGTACTCGACTTTTACTTTATAATCGTGTGTTGCGTTGAACCATTCCGTAAAATCGTCTTCTATGGCATTGATGCCGATAATTCCCTCGTTTCCTTCTTCGCCGAAAGGATTTTCAATGTCGATTAATTCGTCTTCGCCCCAATCGCCCAAATCAATGTATTCTTCCCAGTTGCATACTCTTAAAACTATTGTCTCGCCTGTTTCCGAGCAGCCGGTGAAGGCAACCATTGAAGAGCCGAATATAAGACATGCCGCGACAGCGGATAATGCTCTTTTAAATTTTTTCACGTTTTGCCCCCTTTTTTCTGCCTGAAAGTACGTTCATAACAACGACGGCAACTATGACTATTGCAAAAATCAGAGTGGAAAGAGCCCAAAGCGCTGTCTTTACGTCAGTTTGACTGCCCCTTGTCGCATTTACGACATAGGTGCTTATGGTGTCGAAAGTTGAAGGCTTTGTATATGTGGTTATAAAATAATCGTCCAATGAAAGGGTAACGGCAAGCATAAAGCCCGACATAATTCCTGGGATAAGCTGAGGAATTACAACTTTAAAAAGAGCCTGTGCAGGCGTCGCGCCCAAATCAAGCGCCGCCTCGTAAAGACTGTTATCCATCTGTTTCAGTTTAGGAAGTATTGAAAGATATACAAAAGGCGCGGTCAGCACTATATGCCCTATGCCGAGAGGAATAAAAGTATCTTTGCTGACGTGCATTATTACGATTAAAAGTATGCAGACAGAAAAACCAGTAACGATATCCGCGTTTACGACAGGTATCTGATTTGCGGAATGTATGAGCGTTTTAGGCAGTTTTTTCGAATAAAAGGTGCCAATCGCGCCCAAAGTCGCAAGCACGGTGGATATGCACGCGCACACAACTGCGAGTATCAGCGTTCCGAAAATCATATTTCTCAATTCTTCGTTTTTGAAAAGATTAATATAATTGTGGAACGAAAATCCGCCCGTTCCGGCGCCGACCATAGGCGCTTCGGTAAAGCTGTAAACGGCAAGTATAAGAATGGGAACGTAAATAAAAAGAAGTATAAGGGCGAGCCAGATAATATTTAAAGCTTTTTTCAAAGTATAGCCCCCCTTGCGTTGGAATCCTTGTCGCTGAATCTGTTGGTAACCAGCGTTACTATAAATATAATTATTAAAAGCACCAAAGATATTAGCGAACCGTTGTTCCAGTCGTAAGCGCTGAAATAGCTTCCTATAAGGCTTCCGGGAATATATGTGCTGTTGTTCATCATATCGAGCACAACGTAATTCGTCATAGAGGGTAAAAACACCATTGTTATGCCCGATATTATGCCCGGAACGGAAAGTGGAAGCGTAACCCTTAAAAATACCGTCAATTTATTAGCGCCGAGGTCTGATGCGGCTTCCAAAAGACTGTTGTCAAGCTTTTGCAACGAAGTGTAAAGCGGAAGTATCATAAAAGGCAGAAAGTCGTAAGTCATACCGATTACCGAATTTAAAAACGGAAAATTAGACAGGTTGCCTTCAAGAACGGACAGAATCTCTTTTAGCGCCGTAATTCTTAGGGTAAAGTTAATCCACATCGGCAATATGAAAAGTAAAAGAAGGACGTATTTCTTCTTTAAATTGCTTCTTGCCAAAATGTAAGCGGTGGGGTATGCGATTAAAAGACATACAAAAGTCGTAACTATCGCAAGCGCAAAGCTGTATAACAGCGTTCCTATCGTATTTGTGCTTGTAAAAAAGTTAGTAAAATTGTCAAAAGTAAAATTGCCCTGACCGTTAGTGAATGCGTAATAGACGATGACCAACAGCGGCGCGATTACAAAGCATATAAGAAACACCGCATAAGGGATGCAAAGATGCTTTCTGTTAAAATGCAGTTTTGTCATTTTTTATCGTCCTCGCCGACGGTTTTTAAGGTTAATTTAATTTTTTCTTTGGGGATTATGACGCTTACAAGGTCGCCCGTATTCCACATATCGGGGCAGGAGAGGACGTAATCTTCCTCGTTTTCTTCCGTTCTGACTATGTAGCGGTAGTGGTCGCCCTTATAAATCATAGAAATAATATTACCCTGTGCGCCGCCTGCGTCCTTGTCGTCGCTCATAAGAATGTCGTGGGTATCGACTTCTACGTCAACGGCAACGCCCGTAAGGTCTATTTTTTCGCCGTTTGCAGTTAAAAGATAGCCCTCTTCGTCAAGCGAAGAATTGGGATAAAGCTGAGTCACGTCGCATTCGAATATGCCGTCGCCGAACTCGACAGAATTGTTTTTGGTAATTATGCCGTCGTATTTGTTTACCGTGTAAACCTTTTGCATAAGGTGAATGCCGTCAGGTTCTATTCTAAGACCTATAACGCTGCCCACAGGCGCGTTGGAAGTGCTTTGTATAACAA
>RYWC01000008.1 GCA_003979335.1 Clostridia bacterium | reverse complement strand
AGATGTGTATAAGAGACAGCTGCTTGGTTGCGCAAGTTTGTGTTTTTCAATTTGATTCATAAGAAAGCAAAAAATTAGACGGTACGGTAAATTACAGTGCAAATAGAAATAGGAATTGAGGAATTAAAATCAATTCAATTAAATTTGCTTTCGCAGTTCCACGAAATCTGCGAAAGGGAAAGCCTTCGATATTCACTCGGCGGAGGAACACTTCTCGGTGCGGTACGGCACCGCGGATATATTCCTTGGGACGACGATATTGACGTTATGATGCCTCGCCCTGATTACAACAGGTTTATAGACTTGTGTTTAAACGGCGAAGCGCCTTTCGGTCTTATGTCTTTTGAAACGAATAAGGATTATGTTGATTTATCGGCTAAAATTTTTCAGTTCGGGACAGTGATATACGATAACGCCGATTATGCAAACAGCGAAAGTTTGGGTGTGAATATAGATATATTTCCTATCGACGGTTTGGGCGGCACTTATAAAAAAGCAAAAAAGGCTTTTAAATCGACTTCGTTTAAAAGAAATTTATTGGTCGCCGCGCAGTGGAACAGTTTCCGCCGTTCAAAGACGCACGCATGGTATTACGAACCGTTCAGATTTGCTTTTTTTGTGCTGAGCAGATTGGTAAATAAAGAAAGAACTTTTAACAAAATTTTAAAAAAGTATAAAAAAACTGACTTTAATGAATCAAAGTTTGCAGGCGCGGTAGGCGGTTCTTACCGTGAAAAAGAAATTTTGCCACAGGAAGTTTTTACCGAATATATTAAATTACCTTTTGAAGGAAAAGAATTTAAGGCAATAGCGGCTTACGACACCTATTTATCAAGCATTTACGGCGACTATATGAAATTGCCGCCTGAAAACAAGCGCATAGCGCACCATACGTTTAAAGCTTTTTACAAGGAAGATAACGATAAATGATATCGGTTGCGGTAATAATGAGCACCTATAACGGTGAAAAATATCTGGGCGAACAGATTGACAGTATTTTGAACCAGACGGATTTGGAAGTTACGCTGTTTGTGCGCGACGACGGGTCGTCGGACGGCACCAAAAACATACTTGAAAAATATGCGCGTGACAACGGCAAAATCCATATAAATTTCGGTGTAAATGCAGGCGTAGGCAACAGCTTTATGAACGCGCTTTATTCCGTGCCCGATACGTTTGATTATTACGCGTTTGCAGACCAGGATGATATATGGTTAGAAAATAAGCTTTTTCAGGCTGTTAAGTCGTTGCAAGAAAGCGGTAAAATGTTATACGCTTCAAATCAGGAAAATACGGACAAAGACGGAAACTCGTTAGGATTAAGATATAAAGAGGACGCGTTAATCAACCAAACGCCGTTGGGCATATTGTCTGTAAATATGATTGCCGGCTGTACAATGGTCTTTACAAACGGATTTTATAAAATATTATGCAATGCGGACAACCGTCCTTCAAGTGTTTTATTGAAAAACAGAATACATGATGTTTGGGTAGCTATGGTAGCTTCGCTGTTTGATAGCATTGTTTATGATAAGAACTCTTATATTCTTTATCGTCAGCATGAAAATAATGTAGTCGGCGCAAAATCGAGTTTAGGCAAAAGACTTAAAAATAAGTTTAAAAAAATCAAGTGTAAAGAATACCGCAACGGACGCAGTATGCTTGCAAAAGAAATTTGCGAAAAATTTCCCGACGCGGCAGAACGGTTTCCTATGATTTCAGTATGTGCCGATTCGCAAACGCGTAAGGGCAGAAAGAACATTTTGAAACACCGTAAAGAACTTGTTTCATATACGAAAGAATCTTGTTTGGGGTTTAAATTCAAAGTATTGTTCGGCTTATTTTAGGCGGCAGATAAAAGGCTGATTGGCAGATTGGGAGAAAAGTATGGCAATTTTAATGTTGGTAATATTAATTGCTTTTTTGATAATTGCATATTTTTTCGGCAAAAGAGACCTGGTGTCGCCTTTATTTTTGTTATGCCTGATTTTATTGGTGTCGTTTTTAATAGTTTTAAGCAATTATTCAAACTGGGAAGTAAAAATTAACGGTTATTTCGTGCTTTACTTGTCAACTGCGATAGTTTGTTTCGGTTTAGGCGCGGCATTGGTTAAAGCTTTTTCTCCTAAAAAGGTTCGTGCGGTCAACGGACTGAATAAAGTGCCTGTAAGCGAATTCGATATACCTAAAAAATATCCGGCATGGCTGTTGCTTTTTATATCTTTAGTGTTGGGTTCTATATACATTTATAAGCTTCTTTCGGATGCAGGGACGGCGGCTTCATTCAGTGAAAAATTAAGGAAAATCTACGACAGTATTGTTCATGACGATTATTCGCCCGGTTTTATATTCAACCAGATGCGCGAAATTGTTACGGCAATCGCATATGTCGGGACGTACAGACTTCTGATAAGAATTTATAAGGGGCGGAAAGATAAGACAAGCATTATAGCGTTGGGTTTAACCATATTAATGTTGTTTGCGGTTGCTCTTGTAACATCGGATAGAAATATATTTTTAAGATATGCAATATTTTTTGTGTGTCTTTATGTAATATTTTTCTATCAGAACAATAAAGGAAAAAATTCCAATTTCAAAATAGTTGCAAGGGTTGTTGTCATAGCCTTAATCGCTTTTATAATTTTCTTCTTATTCGGTAAATTAAAACAGTACAGTTCTAATATCAACAGAGTTATCGGAATTTACGGCGGTTCGGGTTTGTACAATTTTAATCTTTGGATTGAAGATTTTGACGAACCTTTGACGTACGGCAGTTCTACTTTTGCAACTTTTCTGAATTCGGTCAAATCGATATTCGGAAGTTTCGGGTTTGACATTGAAGGAATTGAAATTGCAGACAGATTTGATAAATTTATTACGTTCTCTTCTTCAAACGGATATGTTTACAGCTCGAATATTTATTCGGCGCTAAAACCGTTTGTTCAGGATTTCGGATATTTCGGAGTTATGTTTTTTCCTTTTATAACCGGCTGTTTTTACCAATGGTTATATTTGAAAATGAAAAACAGCAATTACGGTTTTGCCTGGCTGGCATACAGTATGCTGATTTATCCGGTAATTTTCTATCCGATTGCAGACCAGCTTTTCGGAAGATTCAACTTAGGTTTCGTTTATGAAATCGTTTGGCTTTCAATATTTTATTATCTTATTTTCGGCAAAAGGAAAAAGCATAGTAAGCAGTATAGCAGTGTAGGCATTAATAAGGTGGCAGATGGAAAATAATAAAATAATGAATATAGGCGTCATATTTGCCGGAGGCGTCGGCAGCCGTATGCACAGTAAAGAAACGCCCAAGCAGTTTTTGTCCGTACACGGTAAGCCTATTATAATTCACACGTTAGAGCATTTTGAAAAATGCGCGGATATCGACTGCGTTGTAATTGCATGCATTGAAAGTTGGATACCTCATTTAAAAAATTTACTTTTTAAATACCGTATCGATAAAGTTAAAAAGGTAGTAACGGGCGGTGAAACAGGGCAGCTTTCCATTTATAACGGTCTTTGCGCCGCAAAAGAAGTTGCATGCGACAAAAAGGCGATAGCGTTGATTCACGACGGAGTAAGACCTTTGATAAATTCGACTCTTTTAACTGAAAACATAGAGTGTGTAAAAAAGAACGGAAGCGCGATAACCGCCGGCATAGTTAAGGAAACTGTTGTTGTAACTGACGACTGCGGCTGTATAAAGGAAGTGCCTGAAAGAGAGCTTTCAAGGGTTGCAAAAGCCCCTCAAAGTTTTTGGCTTGACGATATTTTGTGCGTACATGAAAGGGCGTTGAAAGACAATTGTAGAAACGCGGTCGATTCTTGTACGCTGATGAAGAAATACGGCTGCAAATTGTTTATGATAGACGGGCCTTACGAAAATATTAAGATAACAACACCCGATGATTTTTATACTATGCGCGCAATACTCGACGCGAAAGAAAACGCACAGATTTACGGGTTTGAAGAATAGAGGGAGAAGCTTTGTCTGATTATTCATTTTTAGAGGGAAAGAAGATACTTGTTACAGGCGCGACGGGGTTAATCGGTAAGGCAATTATAAGCGAATTGCTTTTGCACGGCGGAATTAAACCTGTAAAGGTTGTCGCACTTGTCCGCGACGAAATAAAAGCCCGGAGATGTTTTGCGGATTTGCCGGTTGAAAATCTGGAATATTTAGTGACGGATATATGCGATTTGCAAGCTAAGGATATGGGCGTGGACTATATTATACACGGCGCAAACCACACTGCAAGCAAATCTTTTGTGGAACAGCCTGTTGACGTAATACTTTGCGCAATAAAGGGTACGCAAAATATTCTGAATTTTGCAAAAGCAAATAATGTCAGAAGCGCAGTCTATCTGTCTACTATGGAAGTTTACGGCTTTCCTCAGACAGAGGACAAAATTTATGAAAATTCGCCGGCTTTTCTGGATAGTACCAGCGTCCGCTCAAGCTATCCCGAAAGTAAACGTCTGTGTGAAAATCTGTGCGCGGCTTATTGTTCGCAGTATAATGTTCCAGTAAAAATCGTGCGGCTGACGCAGACTTTCGGCGAGGGCGTTTCGTACGACGACAAGCGTGTGTTTGCGGAATTTGCAAGATGCGCAATAGAAAACAAAGACATTGTTTTAAAGACCAAAGGCGAAACAAAGCGCAATTATCTTTATGTAAACGACGCCGTAAAAGCAATACTTACAGTTCTTGAAAAAGGCGAGGTAGGGCACGCTTATAACGCGGCGAACGAGCAGACTTACTGTTCTATATACGAGATGGCTCAAATGGTTGCCGAAGATATCTGCCACGGCGGTATCAAGGTCAGAATCGAGTCCGACGAAGCCGCAGACAACGGGTACGCGCCTGTTTTAAAAATGAATTTAAGCGCGGAAAAATTAAAAAACCTTGGATGGACGCCTTCCGCAAACCTTAGAACAGCATTCGAAAAGCTGATAGCGTATATGAAAAATAACAGAAGCTGAAAACATAAAAAAAATTTCTAAATGGCAAAACAGATAACCACAAAAAAGTTTACTACAAACGTAATATTATCAATAGTTGCACAAATAATATCTTTAGCGGTAAGTTTCGTGCTGACCTTGGTGGTGCCGAAATTTATCGACGATTTTCAGTACGCCTATTGGCAGATGTACGTTTTGTATGTCGGTTATGTAGGCGTTTTGCATTTCGGACTGCTAGACGGGCTTGTTCTGCGTTATTCGAAATACGATTATGAAGAACTTGATAAAAGAAAAGTTTTATCACAGTTGCAAATTCTCTCCGTATTTTTAAGCGTTGTTTCTGCGATTGCGATAATTTCGGCTTTGGTTGCAATGGGCGGCGAAATTGAAATTATCGTAATTTTAGTCGCTTCGGGCGTTTTAACAAAAAATCTGGTTACATACTGTTCGTATATGTTCCAGATTACAAACCGTATAAGCAAATATGTTGTAATGATAATTTCGCAACGGCTTGTATACGGGTTGATAGTCGTTGTGCTTTTGATATTGCGCGTAAACGATTTTTATTGGTATTGCATCGCTGACCTGTGCGGCGATTGTGTCGGTATAATAATAGGAATAATTTTCAACCGCGAGCTTTTCTTCGGCAAATTTCAGCCGCTGAAAGAAACGTTTTCCGAATGCAAAATAAATATCTCGTCGGGCATAATACTTATGCTGGCGAATTGGTCCGCTTTACTTATGATTGGCGGCGCAAAAATGATTATTCAGTGGCGTTGGGACGAACTTTTATTCGGAAAAGTTTCCTTTGCGTTCAGCGTGTCAAACGTGTTTTTGGTTTTTATAACCGCAATCAGCGTCGTGATGTTTCCGTCATTGCAAAGGGTTGAGCGAGACAAACTGCCGCAAATGTATAAAACAATCCGAAACGTTTTATCGCCGCTTTTATTTTTTATAATGATTTTTTATTTTGCGGGGTGCTGGATTCTTGATTTGTGGCTTCCGAAATATTCGGAAAGTTTACACTATCTGGGCATATTACTGCCGATAATAATATTCTCTTCAAAAGTCAGTTTACTTACAAACAATTATCTTAAAGTTTACCGTAAAGAAAAGCTGATGTTGCTTGCAAACGCTGTTTCGATTGCAGTCGGCGCGGTTTTATTCGTGCTTTGCGCATATGTTTTCAATAATCTGACGGCGCTTTTAGGTTGCGTTGTGTTTGTAATAATGCTCAACTCTGTTTTGTCGGAAATTTTGGTAATGAAGACAATCCGTATTAAAATAATAAAAGATTTTATAATAGAAGGAGTGTTGACGGTAGGCTTTATATTGTGTGCAACGCTTTTGAGCTTATGGATAGGTTGCGCGGTCTATGTCGGCTTATTCGCAATTTATGCGGCAATCAATTATAAATCAATTGCAGGGCTGTTCAAGAAAGTATTCAAAAAGAAAAAAGCGGTAGCTGAAAGTCAGACGGGTACGGGCGAAACTGTACCTTTTGAGGAAGAAAGCGAAGCTGACGCAATTATTAACGAAACAGTAGAAAATGAAGAGGACAAGAGGTAATTATGAAAGGAATAATACTTGCGGGCGGTTCCGGTACAAGACTTTATCCGCTGACTAAGGTTACAAGCAAACAGCTTTTGCCTGTTTATGATAAGCCGATGATATTTTATCCTCTCTGTACGCTTATGCAGGCTGGCATAAGGGAAATATTAATTATATCCACGCCTACGGATTTACCTAATTTCGAGCGGCTTTTAGGAGACGGAAGCGATTTCGGAATTTCGCTTTCTTACAAAGTTCAGCCGTCGCCCGACGGTTTGGCGCAAGCTTTTATTATAGGTCGGGAATTTATAGGCGACGATTCGTGCGCTATGGTTTTGGGCGATAATATTTTTTACGGCCACGGATTCGGTAAAATGCTTAAAGAGGCAGTTAAAAATGCGGAAGAGAACAAAGCCACAATCTTCGGTTATTCCGTAAAAGACCCTCAAAGGTTCGGAATTGTAGAGTTTGACGGAAGCGGCAACGTCTTGTCGGTAGAAGAAAAGCCCGAGCATCCCAAATCTAATTACTGCATAACTGGTCTTTATTTTTATGATAACCGCTGTGTCAAGTTTGCAAAGGATATTAAGCCTTCTCATCGCGGCGAACTTGAAATAACAGATTTAAACGCGAAATATCTTGAAACGGGCGATTTGACCGTTCAGCTTCTTGACAGGGGCTTTGCCTGGCTTGATACAGGCACAATGGATAGCTTGTTCGAGGCCGCAGAATTTGTCAGGGTGCTGTCGCAGCGTCAGGACGTAACTATTTCTGCCCCGGAAGAAATAGCTTACCTAAACGGATGGATAGATAGGGAAAAACTTTTGAAGATAGCTGAAAACTACGGCAAATCGCCATACGGAAAACATTTGAAAAAGATTGCAGGCATTGCTGTGGGGGAGAATTGATATGACTGTTATAGTTACAGGCGGCGCCGGTTTTATCGGCAGTAATTTTATATTTTATATGCTCAAAAAGCATCCTGATTACAAGATAGTCTGCGTGGACAAGCTGACGTACGCAGGCAATCTGTCCACGCTTAAAAGCGTGCTTGACAAACCAAATTTTCGTTTTGTCAGGGCGGACATATGCGACAGGGAAGCAATTTTCAAACTGTTTGAGGAGGAAAAACCCGATATAATTGTCAACTTTGCGGCGGAAAGCCATGTCGACCGCAGTATAGAAGACCCGGGCATTTTTCTTCAAACAAACATTATGGGAACGGCGGTTTTAATGGACGCTTGCCGCAAGTTCGGCATAAAGCGTTATCATCAGGTTTCCACCGACGAAGTTTACGGCGATTTGCCGCTTGACAGACCCGATTTGTTTTTTACCGAGACAACGCCCGTGCACACAAGCAGTCCTTATTCGTCAAGTAAGGCGTCGGCTGACCTTCTTGTTCAGGCGTATTACAGAACTTACGGTCTGCCCGTAAGCATAAGCCGTTGTTCTAACAATTACGGACCTTATCATTTTCCCGAAAAACTCATTCCTTTAATGATTGCAAACGCTTTGAACGGTAAACCTTTACCCGTTTACGGAAAGGGCGAAAACGTGCGCGACTGGCTTTACGTTGAAGACCATTGCAAAGCTATAGATTTGATTATTCATAACGGCAGGGTCGGCGAAATTTACAATATCGGCGGACATAACGAAATGAAAAATATAGATATAGTCAAACTCATTTGCAAAGAGCTCGGAAAGTCGGAAGAGTTAATAACTTATGTTTCGGACAGAAAGGGGCACGATTTGCGTTACGCTATCGACCCGACTAAAATTCATAATGAATTGGGGTGGCTTCCCGAAACCAAATTTGCAGACGGAATCAAAAAGACTATAAAATGGTATCTTGAAAACCGTGATTGGTGGGAAGAAATAATTTCCGGCGATTACAAAAATTATTATGAAAAGATGTACGGTAACAGAAAATGAAAATATTGGTTACGGGCGTTAAAGGGCAGCTCGGCTACGACGTAGTAAACGAATTGAAAAGTCGCCGCCACGAAGCCGTCGGCGTGGATATAGACGAAATGGATATAACCGACAGCTTCGCCGTCGGCAAGGTTTTGCAAAGCGTTAAACCCAACGCCGTTATACACTGCGCCGCGTGGACGGCAGTTGACGCCGCGGAAGACAATGAAGAAAAGGTACGCCTTGTAAACGCCTGCGGCACAGAAAATATTGCAACCGAGTGCAAAAAACTCGGTTGCAAAATGATGTATATATCCACGGACTATGTTTTTGACGGACAGGGCGTAAAACCTTGGTTGCCGGACTGCAAAGATTATAAACCTCTAAACGTTTACGGACGTACAAAGTTAGAGGGCGAAAACGCAGTTTCATCTTTGCTTGACAAATATTTTATAGTGCGTATAGCTTGGGTGTTCGGTAAAAACGGTAACAACTTTATTAAAACTATGTTGAAGCTTTCCGCGACGCATGATACTTTACGCGTGGTAAACGACCAGATAGGTACGCCGACATACACATTTGATTTGGCGCGTTTGCTGGCAGATATGATTGAAACGGAAAAATACGGATATTATCACGCAACGAACGAGGGCGGTTACATCAGCTGGTGTGAATTCGCCGAAGAAATTTTCAGACAGGCAAAGCGCAACGTGACGGTTATTCCCGTTACCACAAAGGAGTACGGTTTATCCAAAGCGGCGCGTCCTTTCAACAGCAGGCTTGATAAATCAAAATTGGCTGAAAACGGATTTGTGCCGTTACCTACTTGGCAAAACGCGCTGAAAAGATATTTGAAGGAGATTGAAAGTGGGACAGATTAAAGTGACGGAAGCACCTATAAAAGGGCTGTATATAATAGAGCCGAGCGTACACGGCGACAGCCGCGGATACTTTATGGAAACATACAATCAGCGCGATATGCAGGAAGCGGGGCTGAATATGAATTTTGTGCAGGACAACCAGTCGATGAGTACAAAAGGCGTTCTGCGCGGTCTGCATTTTCAAAAAAAGTTTCCGCAGGGTAAACTTGTCCGCGTAATCAAGGGTAAAGTTTTTGACGTAGCCGTAGATTTAAGAAAAGATAGCATAACTTACGGAAAATGGTTCGGTGTGGAATTAACCGAAGAGAATAAAAAGCAGTTTTATATTTCCGAGGGGTTTGCCCACGGCTTTTTAGTGCTTTCGGACGTAGCGGAATTTTGCTACAAAGTTACCGATTTCTATCATCCCGACGACGAGGGCGGCATTGCTTGGAACGACCCGACTATCGGAATAGATTGGGGAGTTACAGGCTGTTATAACGGTACTGCGGACTGCGCAGGTTATACTCTTCCCGACGGTACGCCGCTTAATATGAGCGAAAAAGACAAAAAATGGACAAAAATGAACTGATATATTAATATCGTTGGATATACAACGGGAGATTAAATGAATTTTAATTACTTGAAAAGTCGTTTTATAAATTCTAAATACTTATTAATTTACTGCTTGATTTTTATTTTACTTGTTTGTACGCTGTGTGCGGCAGGCTGTAAAGAAGAATCTGAATTTGTAAATTATAACAGAATTGAAATAAGCGGAATTGACGAAATTTTAATGGATAGGGAAACTGATTCGGTTGACTTGTTGGACGGCGTGACGGCAGTTTATAAATGCGAAGACGGCACGGAAAAACAATTGACTGACGAAATACGCTATATTTTGCCCGCTAAAGCAAAGACAAAAGGGAACTTAATTGTATTCAGCGAGTGCGGCGATTATGAAATTCCTTATTATGTCAGCGACGGTAAAGGCAATTATACCGTAGCTATGCGCCTTATAAAAGTTCGCAATATTTATAATTGTTATTGGGTTAACGCGACGTTGCCCGTTCTTTATTGGCATTGGATATGGTAAGCAACAATTATAAATCTATGTTGGTGTTTACGCGTTCGGATACTCTTAATATCGCTGAACTTGACGACAGCAGATTTATATACAAAATCAACGGTGCGGATATAGACGAATTGGAAACGTCAAAAAAATATACAGCGCATATAGCAAAGACGGATAAATGGAGTTATTTCAGAGCTTTTATATGCGACGCGTTTAATCAAATTGAGCTGTTCTCTTTTGTACAGAACGGAATTCCATCAAACAGATATGAGATAAAGCTTGTATCGGACGGTTCCTGGACGTATACGACAGCTTTCCCCTACCGCGATGAAAATTCTTGGGATAAGTGGTCTGTAAACAAAAGAATTTATAACGGCATATACAATCAGGCGTTAAAAAACGAATATAAGTTAGTGGGCACTGTTTCAAATTCAAATTTATATGAGTTAGAGTTTGACGGCGTAAAAGTCGGTTCCCATTATTATAACGATGCGCAACTTAGCCAAATGCCTATTATGGCGGCGCAAAGAGATAATGTTGAAATGTGGTGCGGATACCCCGAAACACTTGTCAGTGACAATGCTAAAGTTCAGGCGGAAATAGATAAAGCGCATATGCCTAAAATGTCGCCCGAAAAGATGTATAACGCTTTGTCTGATGATAAAAAGCAGAAGTTTCTTAAAATCTGTAATTTGATTAAAGAAGATTTTGACGCCGAATATTTCAATAAAGAAGGGGAGTATTTAATTATAACGGGTACTAATCCTTTCAGCGGAAACTTTACCGATGCCGAATACGCAGATTTGCTTAAAAGAATTATTGCCGATTACTCCGATTACAATATTTTATATAAACCTCATCCTTCGGCGTTAGCGCCCGGCGACGATATGCCGTTAACCAAACAGGTACTTGATGAAAACGGAATAAAAATTATGCCCGGCAGATTGCCGATGGAAGTAATTACCTGGGTTTATTCGGATGTTAAACTCGGCGGATTCGATTCTTCGTTATTTATGGCAGTTCCGCAGGGAAATACAGAGTTTTTCATTGCCGAAAGCCCCTCTGCATTATCAAATCTGACGAAACAGCTTTATGAAAGCGGAGCTTTCGGGACGCCTAAATTCTATTGGAAAGCATAGAATATTTTTAATCAGTATTGTTACTGAAAAAAATTTACCAACAAAATAAATAAAATTTTTTAAACCTGACAATTCTGTCAGGTTTATTATGTTATAATAGGAAAAATTACTAATATGACAATTAAATTTGTGTCGAATTTGTATGTTTTTATGAATTTGTCGTTGCGGTAATAACGTTTAACTGTGTAAAAATTTTTGTTTATCGGTGAAAATAATGCTTTATTTTACTTAAATTGGTGTACAGTATTTTCCGTCGCAAACAATTCAGTCATAAATAAAAAGGCATATTGACGGTCAACAGGCTTTTTGATATAATTCAAGCGAATAATCCGATTGCATAAAAAAACTCTTCCCGTTTGAGAAGAGCTGTACCGCACACTGCGATGAGATGATTAGGAAAATTCTTTATTTGAACTTGCCTTGTTGTTTTGTGCTTTGATTATATAACATCTTTTTAAAATTGTCAACAGAAAAATAAAATTCAGAGAGGGACAAATGAAAAAATTTTATCTGGGAATGGATATAGGTACTGATTCTGTAGGTATGGCGTGCACTGACGAAGAGTATAATCTTTTGCGCGCAAAAGGAAAAGACTGTTGGGCTGTCAGATTGTTTAACCCGAGCTCTACTGCGGAAAAAAGACGCTCTTTCAGGACCGCGCGCCGCAGACTAGAACGGAGAAAACAGCGTATAGGCTTTTTGCAGGCGCTTTTTGAACCATTTATTGAGGATGAAAATTTTTTCTTGCGCCTGAACAACAGCGCTTATTTTCCCGAAGATAAGGCGGATGTTTTAGGCGGCGACAAAAACAGTCTGTTTGCAGACGGTATTTACTGCGATAAAAATTATCACAGCGATTACCCTACTATTTATCATTTACGATATGATTTACAGTCAAAGCCTGTTAAAGATATAAGGCTTTATTATCTTGCGCTTCATCATATAGTCAAATACCGCGGACATTTTCTTCTCGACGGTGGAATAGAAAACGTTCACGATATTTATAGACTGTTTGACGAACTTTCCGCCGTCTGCGCAGAGATTTTTTCAGACTATGAAAGGGTGCCGCAATTTGATAGCGTATTTGCAGAACAGGCGAAGAATATTTTAATAGACGGTAAGACGGGACTTCGTGACAAGCAGAATGCGCTTGAAGCGCTTTTCGGAAAGGACGCGCTTACCAAAGAAATAATTAAAGGCATAACGGGCGGCAAATTGTCCCCTAAAAACTTGTTCGGCGAAGAGTATGAAACGCAAAAATCGTTTACGTTTAAAGATTTGACCGACGAGACGTTCGACGGAATGGAAGCTGATTTCGGCGATAATTTTATTTTGCTTGAAAAAATAAAAGCGATTTACAGCTTTGCGCTGTTTGAAAAATTATTCGAAGGTCAGCCGAATATTTCCGCGGCAATGATTAATCTTTATAATACGCATAAAAACGACCTCAGATGCTTAAAGCAGTTTTTGCGCGGAAACGTGGGCGAAGAAGTTTACCGTAAATTTTTTAAAAGTACGAAAGAAAAGGCTAACTATGTCAACTATGTAGGTTATACAAAAAAGGGCGGAGATAAAATTAAGGTAAAACATTGTTCTGACGGCGACTTTTTTGCAGAACTTAAAAAACTTATTACGGGCATTGAAAATGTAACCGACACCGAAATCCGCGATGATATTTTAAGCAAAATCAAAAGCGGCACGTTTTTACCTAAAATTTTACACTCCGACAACGGTTTGTTCCCTCATCAGGTAAATCAACAGGAGCTTGAAAAAATCGTTGAAAACATGGTAAAGGTTCATCCTGAAACACATGAAATTGCTGATAAAATATTAAAAGTCTTTCTGTTTAAAATACCCTATTATGTGGGACCTTTGACAGGTAAAAACAGTTGGGCGGTTCGCACGGACGAAAAAATTACGCCTTGGAATTTCGATACGGTGGTTGATAAAGCGCAGAGTAACGAAAATTTTATGCGCCGTATGACTAATAAATGTACATACTTACGGGGTGAAGATGTTCTGCCGCAAGCTTCGGTGTTTTATCAGAAGTTCAATGTATTGAACCAGTTGAACAAGCTTAAAATCAACGATACTCCTATTTCTCTTGAATTAAAACAGAAATTGTTCGACGATGTGTTTAAAGTAAAAAATAAAGTTACCGATAAGACGATAATCAATTTTCTTGTAAGGGAAGGCGCAATTTCCGAATATCAGAAACAGGAAGTTAAAATAACAGGCAAAGACGGCGAAATCAAAGCCAATATGTCTTCTTATATTCGTTTAAAACAGATACTTGGCTCATTTGTCGACGATGACTTAATGAGCGGAGGAGGAGTTTGCGAGAACATTATTCTTTGGCACACTTTAAATACCGATAAAAATATAGTTGAAAAATTAATTGAGAAAAACTACGGAAAAATACGCGTAATTAAAGATAATATAAAAAGCTTAAAGGGTTTGACGTTTCAGAAGTTCGGAAGGCTTTCAATGAAGTTTTTGACCGGACTTAAAGTAAACGACCCGCCGGTAGGCGAAAATTTATCAATACTTGATTTAATATATTTCACGAACCAAAATCTTAACGAAATTCTTTTCAATGAAAAGTACGGTTTTGAAGAAATAATAAAGAAAGAAAACGGTGAAACTGACAGTGAAATACGTTATAAAGATTTGGAAAATCTTTATGTTTCGCCTGCGGTTCGTCGCGGTATATGGCAGTCTTTGTGTATGGCGGACGAGTATATCTTAAATATTGGCAGGGCTCCTGATAAAATATTTGTTGAAGTTACCCGAGAAGAAGGTACGAAAGGCGCGGCAGGAAGGACTGTTTCCAGAAAAAACAGACTTCTGGAATTATATAAAAATGTGGCAGGCTACGACGAAATACGAAGTGAACTGACATCGGAGGGTCTAACCGACCTCAGACTGAGACAGGAAAGACTTTATCTTTATTTCAGACAGCTCGGACGTTGCATGTATTCAGGCGAACGTATAGACCTTTCGCAGTTAAATACTGATATGTACGACGTTGACCATATTCTGCCCCGTACTTATATTAAAGACGACAGCCTTGACAACAAAGCGCTTGTTTTGCGCAAGAAGAACGTTGAAAAAAGGGATGCTTATCCGCTGCCTCAAGGGTTTACAGAACAACAAAATTTTTGGAAAATGCTTCTTACAAAAGGGCTAATAAGCGATGTTACATACGGCAGGCTTACTCGTACAGAGCCCCTAAACGAAGATGATTACTCAGGTTTTATCAACCGTCAGAAAGTTATTACAGACCAGACGGCGAAAGCGGTTGCGGAGTTGTTAAAACGCAAGTACCCCAATACTAAAATTGTTTACAGCAAAGCAAAGAATGTAAACGATTTTAAAAACAAGTTTGATTTGTTTAAATGCCGTGAAACTAACGATTTGCATCATGCAAGAGACGCATATCTGAATGTGGTTGTCGGTAACGTTTTTGATACCTGTTTTTCTTCGCCTATGGCAATGTTCCGCAACGACGGCGATAGGTGGCGTATGTACAATTTAAAAACTATGTTTTTCCGTGACGTTGACGGCGCTTGGAATGGCGGTTCGCTGTCTGTCGTAAAATCTGTATTTGCAAAATGCAGTATGTGTGTTACAAAATACTCTTATTGCGTTAAGGGCGAATTTTATAATCAGACTGTTTATTCAAATAATGACAGCCGTAGCAAAATCCCCAGAAAGGGAAACGGCGTTTTGGGCAATATACAAAAATACGGCGGTTACAGCGGACTTAACACCGCGTACTTTGCCGTCGTACAGTCCGAGGACAAGAAAGGCAAAATAATAAAGTCAATTGAAGCCGTACCGGTACTTATACAGCAACAAACAAATGGAGATGTAAACAGGTTAAAAGAATATTTTGAAGAAAAAGGGTTAAAAAACGCGGATATTCTTGTACCGAAAATCAAAATTAACCAGCTTGTTTCTTTTAAAGGTATGCCTGTATACATTACAGGTATATCGGGAATACGTATTTTAGTGCAGAATGCCGTAGAACTGTTTACCGATAATAAAACTGACGAGTACGTCAAGGCTTTGACGGAATTTTACGAAAGATACAAATCAAAAATCGACGAAGAGAGCAGTGAGGTTTATATAATAAAAACAAACCGCATGGGTGAAATTAAGCTTAAAATAAGTAAGGAAAACAATCTTTCACTTTATAATTTTCTTGTAGGTAAACTTGACGATAAAATTTACAGCGGTATAGGCTATTGCGCTACATATCAAAAAATATTGAAAGATGGTTTGGATAAGTTTAAGTGTTTGACAACGGCTAAGCAAGTTAAAGTACTTTTACAGGCTTTAAATTTCTTCCGTTGCAACGCTATGCTTTCAGATTTATCATTAATCGGCGGTAATACATTAAACGGTAAACTTTCTTTCAGTAAATACATAACCGAAGATGATTTTAAAATAATTTATAAGTCTAACTGCGGTTTAACGTTAAAAGAACGCAAAGTATAAAATGGGTTTCAGGATTGTCGTTATAAATTCGCGGTGCAAACTTGAAACGCGTCTGAATTATCTTGTGGTGCGCGGTGAAAGCGAAAAGAAAATATTTATTAATGAAATTAATACACTTATAGTGC
>RYWC01000007.1 GCA_003979335.1 Clostridia bacterium | reverse complement strand
GGGACACAAAAACCAAAGTGCCGTCGTATTCTTTCAAAGCCTGTTCGAGGCTTTCGCGCGCAGGTAAATCCAAATGGTTTGTGGGTTCGTCCAGAAGCAAAAAGTTTCCGTGTTCGCACTCTAAAATACACAGCGCAAGTTTGGCGCGTTCGCCGCCCGACAGCGATTTAACGGGTTTTTGCATATCCTCTTCAAAAAGTCCGCACCGCGCCAATGCCGAGCGTATTTCCGTCTGAGTCAGCCCGACGTGCCTTTCCCAAAGCTCGGCAAGCACCGTATTATTTCCGTCAAGGTTCGCGCCCTCTTGGTCGTAAAATGCAAGCTTTGTAAAGCGCGCCAAAGTGACGGCAGAGTTTTTCCCCTTTACAATTTCTTTAAGAAGCGTTGACTTGCCCGTGCCGTTTTCACCAACCAAAGCAACCTTTTCACCGCGTTTTATATGCAATTGCCCCCCACATATGAGCCGTTTACCGCCTATTTCAAGGTTTAAGCCCTCTATTTTTAAAGCGTCTTCATACTGCGGCGTGTCAAAGGTAAATTCAAATTTCGGAGCTTTTGGGGGCGTGTATGGCTTTTCGAGAATTTCCATACGTTCAAGCCTGTTTACGCGGCTAAGCGCAGATTTTGCCGTGGTTGCGCGGACAATATTTCTGTCAACGTAATCCTGCAAACGGGCGCGCTCTTCCTGTTGCGCTTCGTATTCTTTTTGCAGTCTTGCCTGCCTTTCAGCCTTTAAAACCTTATATTTTGAATAATTTCCCGTAAAAGATATTAGTTTTTTGTTTTCAATCTCCAGAATGCGCGTTGTAAGCCTGTCTAAAAAATACCTGTCGTGGGAAACGGCAAGAATTGCGCCCTTGAATGAAGCAAGATAATCTTCAAGCCAAAAAAGGGTGGAAACGTCAAGGTGGTTGGTCGGCTCGTCAAGTATCAGAAGGTCGGGCTGTTCCAGCAACAGACGCGCCAATTTCAGCCTTGTTTTCTCGCCGCCCGACATTGTGTCAACCCTCTGCCCGTACTTATCGATGAAGCCCATTCCGTTTAAAACCGTCTTTATTTTCACTTCTGAGGAATAGCAGTCGTGCGCGGAAATATATGCGGTTAAGCTGTCAATTTGCGCTGAAACTGCGGCATATTCGGGGGTGTAGCAGTCAATAGACGCTAATTTGCGAGAAATTTCTTCCAATTTTGTAACGGCGGAAAGCTCCTCTTTAAATACCGAAAGCATTTCTTCGTAAACGGTGTTGCCGCTGATATAACCGCCGTTCTGTTCTAGGTAGCCTATGCGCGCGGAATTCTTTTTTATAACCTGTCCGCTGTCAGGCAGGTTTTCGCCTGAAATAAGTTTTATAAGCGTGGTTTTGCCCTCTCCGTTCGCGCCTATAAGCCCGACTCTTTCGCCCTCGTTCACAGCAAAAGACACGTTTTCGAATATTAAGTTGTCGCCGTAAGAAAAGGCGGCGTTTTCAACCGTTATAATCATATTTTAAAAGTCCCAATCAGGTATATATTTTTCATTTGCGCTGTCAAAATCCTGCAAAAATACGTTTTTTAAGCCGAAATCACGCACCGCGACGACAACACGCTCATACTCTCTTCGCGTAATTTTGCGGTTCAACTCTTTAAAATCGGCTATTTCACCGTAAGGCGTGTATTGGCTCATCAGGCTGAAATAAACGCTTTCAGGCAGGGTTGAAACGAATTTTACTACATTTATACTGTCATACGCGGCAAGCGGCAGAATTAAATGGCGGACGATACAGCCCGAAAGCATTTTTCCGTCTTCACGTATTTTTAAAGGTTTGCGCGCCATATATTTTATTGCCGGTATAGCAAAATCAGGATAGTCATCCCTTGCCGTGTACCTTTTTGAAAGCATACCGTCAGTAAACTTTAAGTCTGTAAGCCAAATATCAGTAAATCCGTCGGCGAGTTTAAGCGCCTCTTCCGTTTCGTAGCCGTGAGTATTGTAAACTATGGGTATATTCGGCTTGTAAATATCAATTGCCCCCATAATATGGCTTAAATAATGGGTAGGATTAACCAAGTTTATATTTTCGGCGCCCATATCTTCAAGCGCTTTAAACACGTCCGCAAGCTGACGTACCGACAGTTCCTTTCCCCGTAAATTTCTTGAAACTTCGTAATTCTGGCAGAATACGCATTTTAAAGAACATCCGCTAAAAAATACGCAACCGCTGCCGTTTTTAAAAGATACGGGCGGTTCCTCGTAAGGATGCAGATAATATTTTGCAATTTTTACGCCCTGAACGCCGCAAAACCCCTTTTGCAAAGTTCTGTCTGCGCCGCAAGCCGCAGGGCACTGATTACACTTCATACAACCATTATAAAATAAACGGCAACAAATAGCAAATCGTTTGACAAACGCGCGGACAAAGGTTATAATATTTTCAAACCTATAAAGAGTGTGCGAGGGAACGGCCCTGCGACCACACAGCAACCTGCAAAGCAAGGTGCTAACGCCGAACCGATGGGGAAATAGAAAAATACACTCCTCTTCGGTCGAAGAGGAGTTTTTATTTTGATTGATACGTTTGCAGTTAAAAAGATAACCAAAGCGGACAAAGACGTTTATTTTTCAATGTCGCGCAACTTCTACGCTTCAGGCGCAACCAACTCGCAGATTGACGACTGCGGAAGAGAAAAATTTTTTAAAGAGATTTTAAGCGAGCAAATCGTAAAAGGTTACTTTCTTATTTACAACGGCGAAACTGCCGGTTACGCAATTTGCTGTCTTTCCGCTTCGCAGGAAGCTTGCGGAAGAATACTGTGGCTGGACGAACTTTATGTTAAACCTCAGTTCCGCGGATTGGGTCTTGCAAAAGAATTTTTTCGTTTTCTGGAAGAGGGCGACGGTTACGAATATATAAGACTTGAAGTAGAAAAAGACAACGAAAAAGCGCTGAAACTCTATTCCCTGCTTGGCTATAAAGACTGCGAATATCTACCCCTATACAAAAAAACAGAAAAAAGAGGCTGAACATATGAAAAAATTTTTTACAAGCGAAAGCGTAACCGAAGGACATCCTGATAAACTTTGCGACAGAATTTCCGACGCGTGTCTTGACGCCATTTTATCAAAAGACAAGAATGCGCGCTGCGCCATAGAGTGTTGCGCCGCCTACGACAGACTGCTTATTATGGGCGAAGTCACAACCCTTGCCGAAATCGATTACGAAGCAGTCGCACGCAAAACAATAGAAGAAATCGGCTATAAACACGGTTCGTTCGCATTCGATAAATGCCGTATAGACGTTGCCGTTCACCGCCAAAGTCCCGACATTGCAATGGGCGTTGAAAGGAACACCGAAGACATACGCGACAGCTTCGGCGCAGGCGACCAGGGAATGATGTTCGGCTACGCCTGCCGCGAAACAGAAGAACTTATGCCACTGCCCATTTCGCTTGCGCATAAGCTTGCGAAAAAGCTTGAAAACGTGCGAAAGTGCGGCATATTGCCGTACCTACGCCCCGACGGCAAGACTCAGGTTACCGTAGAATACGACGGCAAAAAGCCCGTCAGAGTATCTGCGGTTGTCGTTTCAGCACAACACAATTCAAAAGTTTCGCAGGAACAGCTTAAAGCGGATATTTTAAAACACGTTGTTTCGGAAATACCGCAGAACCTTATTGACAAGGATACCGAGTATTACATAAACCCCACAGGAAGGTTTGAAATAGGCGGCCCCGAGGGCGACAGCGGACTTACCGGCAGAAAAATAATAGTTGACACTTACGGCGGAAGGTGCGCGCACGGCGGCGGAGCTTTTTCAGGTAAAGACCCCACAAAGGTTGACCGCTCGGCGGCTTATATGGCGAGGTTCGTCTGCAAAAACCTTGTTGCCGCAGGACTTTGCGACGAAGCCGAACTGCAAGTCGCCTATGCTATCGGCGTTGCAAAGCCCGTATCCGTATTTATCGATACGTTCGGAACAGGCAAACTTCCCGACGGCGAAATTGCGGATATTGTAGTAAAAGAATTTGACTTGCGCCCCTACTCGATAATAGAAACTTTGAAACTGAGAAATCCCGTTTATTCGCAGACGGCGGCTTACGGACATTTCGGCAAAGACGGGCTGTCCTGGGAAAGGCTGACAAAAACTGAAGATTTGAAAAAATACCTTTAATTATAAAAGCCGCAGGCAAACACCTGCGGCTTTTATAATTATGCAAATCAATAAGCTCTTGCGAAAATCACGACGTGTTCCGCCTTTTTTCCGCAAATTGCACACTTTTCGGCTTTTTCGCCCTCTGCAAATACCCTTGCAGTCGCGGCGGCGTAAGATTTTACTTTATCCTCGCATTCGCGGCAACCGCACCAGCCTGCTTTGACGAAATTTCCTCTGTCCACGCCTTGCAAAATCCCGTCAAGGCTGTCTGCATAAACTATTTTGCCGTCGCGGCGCGCCCTTGCGCTTTCAAGCATATCCTTTTGTACGACGGCAAGAAGTTCTTTGACCGTATTTTCAAGCCCGTCAAGCGCGTAAGCCTGTTTTTCAAGGCTGTCCCTGCGGAAAATTACCGCTTTGCCCTCATCGATATCGCGAGGACCGAGTTCGATTCTCAAAGGCACTCCCTTCATCTCCCACTCGTTGAATTTCCAGCCCGGGGAGTTATCGCTGCCGTCAAACTTTACGCGGATACCTGTGCTTTCCAACTTATCTTTAATATCCAGGCACACCCCTGTAACATTGCCCTTTTTTGCCGCAATGGGAACTATGACAACCTGAACGGGCGCAACCACAGGGGGCATAACAAGCCCTCTTTGGTCGCCATGCGCCATTATAAGCGCGCCGATTAGACGAGTTGAAACGCCGAAACTCGTAGTATAAGCGTACTTCTGCGCTCCATCCTTATCAAGAAATTTAATATCGAAAGCCTTTGCGAAATTCTGACCCAAGAAATGAGTAGTACCTGCCTGCAAGCTTTTTCCGTCTTTCATCATGGCTTCCATTCCGTATGTAGCCACAGCGCCGGCAAACTTTTCTTTTTCCGTCTTTCTTCCCGTTATAACAGGCAACGCAAGACAGCTCTCGGCGAACTCTTTGTACACGGCAAGCATTTTAGCCGCCTCCGCCTCCGCTTCTTCCTCCGTTGCGTGCGCAGAATGTCCCTCCTGCCATAAGAATTCCGAAGTCCTTAAAAAGGGACGCGTGGTCTTTTCCCAGCGCATAACGTTAGCCCACTGATTGATTAATATGGGCAACTCCCTGTAAGACTGAAGCCACTTGGAATACATATTACCTATTATGGTTTCGGACGTAGGACGGATTGCCAAAGGTTCTGAAAGTTCTTCTCCGCCTGCGTGGGTCACGACCGCAACCTCAGGCGCAAACCCCTCAACATGCTCGGCTTCCTTTGTAAAAAAGCTCATAGGAATAAGCAACGGAAAATACGCGTTTTCGTAACCGTTGTTTTTAAAACGCCTGTTGAGTTCAGCCTGAATATTTTCCCAGACGGCGTAACCGTAAGGGCGTATTACCATTGTTCCCTTTACGGGTCCGTAATCCACAAGTTTGGTTTTAACAACAACGTCGGTAAACCACTGAGGGAAATCTTTATCAATATCCGCTATCTGTTCGACGAAATTTTCTTTTGCCACGAAAATTTACCTCTTTTAAAATACTGCAAATTATTATACCATATCGCCGCGCAAAAATAAAGGATTTTTGCAAATAAATACCATTGCGGCGGCACAAAATATTTAAATCATACGACCGTCAAACACTTGTAATAAAATATCAGATATTATATAATAAACTTGTATGCAATTGACTGATTTGAAAAAACTGAAAAGCGGAACAGATGTTCGCGGCGTCGCCGTTGAGGGCACCCTGCCCTTGACGCTTACCGACGGAGCCGTGGAAGCGATTGTCAAGGCTTTTATAAAATGGCTGTCCGTAAAATACGGCAAAAATAAGTTTAAAATTGCCGTAGGCAACGATTCACGAATATCCGCGCCCGGAATAATAAATTGCGTAAAAACCGCGATTATTTCAAGCGGTTCGGACATGGTTTACACCGGTCTTTCGTCTACGCCCTCAATGTTTATTTTGCTGAAAAATTCAGATTGGCAGTGCGACGCGTCGGTTATGATTACAGCTTCGCATATGCCTTACGACAGAAACGGGCTGAAATTTTTCACGCCCGACGGAGGGCTTGACAGCTGCGATATAGATGAAATTTTAAATATCGCCGCAGATGGAATATTTTTAAGCGGTTGCGGTAATTACGGTGAAAAATCTTTTATGGACGAGTATTCTAAAATACTCGTCGACACTGTAACGTCGGCTTGTGGGCCCCTTCCTTTAAAGGGCAAAAAAATAATTGTGGACGCCGGCAACGGGGCAGGCGGATTTTACGCCGAAAAGGTTTTAAAGCCCTTAGGCGCGGATACGGAAGGAAGCCAATTTCTCAACCCAGACGGTATGTTCCCCAACCATATACCCAACCCCGAAGACAGAAAGGCGATTGAAAGCATTTCAGCCGCAACCGTAAAATGCGGCGCCGATTTAGGCATTATTTTCGATACAGACGTTGACCGCGCGGCCTGCGTGGCGCCGGACGGCGGCGAAATTAATCGCAACGCGCTTATCGCCTTAATTTCGGCTATACTTTTCAAAGAAAAAACCGGTACGGTTGTCACCGACAGCGTCACAAGCGACGGGCTTACGGAATTTATAGAAAGTTTGGGCGGCAAACACGTCAGATATAAACGCGGATATAAAAACGTAATAGATAAATGTAAACAGCTTAACGCCGACGGCGAATATTCCCCCCTTGCAATAGAGACTTCGGGACACGCCGCTCTTAAAGAGAACTATTATCTTGACGACGGCGCGTATCTTATTACCAAAATTCTAATCAGCCTTGCTTTACAGGCAAAAGAGGGCAAAGACCTGCTTTCCGTAATCTCCGACCTCAAAAAGCCCAAAGAAGAAGACGAAGTACGCATAACTTTTAACGACAGCAGTCGCGACTTTAAAAAAGAGGGCGCCGAAGTTATCGAAGACCTGAAAAAACTTGCCGAAAAAGACGAAAGCATGATACTTGCGCCCGTGAATCACGAGGGCGTCAGAATAAACTTCAAAAACGGCGACGGAAGCTGGATGCTTATAAGAATGAGCGTCCACGACCCCGTTATGCCGATAAATTTCGAAAGCGATTATTTAGGCGGAAACAAGCAGAATGCAAAAACGCTTTTAAATATTTTACAAAGATACAGCTTTTTAAACACAGAAAATTTAAAAAAATTTACATTGTAAGGAGAATTTATCAATGTCCATAAACACGAAATGCGTAGACACCGTAAGAGTATTATCAGCAGAGGCAATACAACGCGCAAAGTCGGGACACCCCGGCATTTGCATGGGCGCCGCGCCGATAGGATACGAACTGTTTTCGGAATTTCTGAATTTCAGCTATAAAAACCCTAAGTGGGACAACAGGGACAGGTTCGTTCTTTCGGCAGGACACGGAAGCATGCTCTTATATTCGCTTTTACACCTCTTCGGTTTTGACTTGAACAAAGAGGACTTGATGAATTTCCGTCAGCTCGGTTCGCGCACGCCCGGTCACCCCGAATACGGCAAGACTGACGGCGTTGAAACTTCAACCGGTCCTTTGGGTCAGGGCATAGGCAACGCCGTAGGGTTCGCGCTTGCGGAAGAACACCTTGCCGCCGTTTTCAACAGACCCGATTTCCCCGTAGTAAACCATTATACTTACGTTTTGTGCGGCGAGGGCTGTCTTGAAGAGGGTTTGGGCTACGAAGCGTGCTCGTTTGCAGGAACGCAAAAGCTCGGCAAACTCATATTATTATACGACAGGAACAATATCACGATTGAAGGCGACATAACAACCACGTTCGACGAAGATATTGCCACGCGTTTTATATCTCAGGGCTGGCAGGTTATCAGGGTGCCCGACGCAAATAGCCTGAACGTCTTAAAATGCGCAATAGAGAGGGCAAAAAGCGATTTAAGCCGTCCCTCGATTATTATCTGCAACACCAAAATCGGTTACGGTTCGCCGCTTGAAGGCAGTGAAAAATCACACGGCGCGCCTTTGGGCGAAGATAACCTTGCAAAAGCAAAAGAAAACCTCGGCTGGACGGAAGAGCCTTTCTGCGTGCCCGAGGACGTTAAAGCGCATTGCCTTGACATTGCCGAACAAAAGCTCCAAGCCGAAGAAAGATGGAACGAACTTTTTGCAAGATACGAAAGAGCTTACCCCGAGCTTGCGGAAAAGTACAAGAATTATATGAACGGCTATACTCTTGACTATGACGAGCTGTTCGCAAAATTCGACTTCTCCGCGCCCGAAGCAACAAGAGCTTCAAGCGGTAAAATTCTTAACGAAATAGCTAAAATTATGCCCAACCTTTTGTCGGGGTCCGCAGACCTTGCGCCCTCTACAATGACAGGGCTTAAATGTTCCGGCAACTTCTCGCCGTCAAACAGAACGGGACGCAACATTCAGTTCGGAATACGCGAACACGCAATGGCGGCAATATGCAACGGCATACAACTGCACGGCGGACTGAGGATACTCTGCTCCACTTTCTTTGCATTTTCAGACTATATGAAAGGCGGCATCAGAATAAGCGCGCTTTTAAACGTGCCCGTAATTTACGTTATGACGCACGACTCTATCGGGGTAGGCGAAGACGGTCCCACACACCAGCCTATGGAACAGCTTATCGCGCTCCGTTCTATACCCAATATAAAAGTTTTCCGTCCCTGCAACGGAAAAGAAACGATTGCGGCATACGCTTCGGCTTTAAGCGGTCAGTCACCCACCGTTCTCGTTCTTTCAAGACAGAATTTGAACCAGCACGAATGCAACGGCGTAAGTGCGCTCACAGGCGGATATATCCTTTCAGATTGCAAGGGCACGCCCGATGTAATCCTGATAGGCACAGGTTCAGAGCTGGATATTTGTATGGGCGCAAAACAGCTGCTTGAAAACGACAGAATAAAGACGCGCGTAGTTTCAATGCCCTGTATGGAAGAATTCGAAAAGCAGACCACAGAGTATCAGGAACACGTTCTGCCAAAGGCGGTAAAAGCAAGGGTTTGCGTTGAGGCGGCATCTCACTTTGCCTGGTATAAGTACAGCAGGGATTTCGGCGAAGTTATTGCAATGCACTCGTTCGGAACGTCTGCGCCTGCAAAAGTATTGTTCGATTATTTCGGCTTTACCAAAGAAAACGTAGCGGAAAAAGCTAAAATTTCTTTGGAGAAAGTTAAAAAAGCAAAATGAATTTAGAAGAATTGTTTATAAAAAGGCAGTCTACAAGAGAATTTTCACATAAAGAAATTTCAGACGAAACTCTTGAAAAGATTTGCAGGCTTGCCGTGCTTGCTCCCTCGGCAATTAACGCACAGCCGTGGAATCTTTACGCAGTAAACGGCACAAAAGCAAAAGAATTTATAAAATTCGTACAGAAAGACGGAGCGAACGCCTGGGCTGACGGAGTGAAAGCTTTTATCGTAATAGAACAGCGCGCGCCGCACGCAATTGTGCGCGGCGAGAGGCGAATTTCCAATGAAAGTTTTATTCCCAACGACATAGGCATAATTTCCGCATACATTGCGCTTGCGGCGGAAGACTTGGGGGTGCAAAGCTGTATTATTGGTCTAAGAGACGAAAAAGCTATTGCAAAGTTTTTGAATCTGCCTGACGGAACGCCTTTTCCTCTTGTAGTCGCCCTTGGATACAAAAAAGATGACTCCCCCGTCCGCGAAAAACGGAGAAGACAATTCGAACTCAACTATAAGCTTATTAAGTAAATTAAAAGACCGGCTTAAAAAGTCGGTCTTTCTTTATTCTGCGTCGGAACAACCTGTAGCATCTTGATTTTTCAAGACATTGTCTTTTGCTGTTGCAAGCATAAGTTTAATTCTGTTTTCCTGATTTACTTTTGTTGCCGAAGGGTCGTAGTCCACAGCAACAATGTTTGCATCGGGGCAGTATTTTTTTACAGTTCTTATAACACCTTTGCCTGCAATATGATTGGGCAGACATCCGAACGGTTGCGCGCATACGATATTGGGTACGCCGCTCTTCGCAAACGCCGCCATTTCCGCAGGTATAAGCCAACCCTCGCCCATTTTTACGCCCTGGTTTATAACTTCGTCGGCGCAGGCGCGCAGCGTTTCAAAATCGTGTACAGGTTCAAAACTTCCCTCTTGCTCGAATATTTTTATTATCTTCTTCTGCATGCGGTGAACAATTTTATAAATAAATTTATAAATTCCCGCCTTACTTTTGCCCTTTCCGTAATACTCCGCATCGTTCATAACGTTTACCACGCAGTAAAGCAAAAAATCCAAAAGCGCGGGCACAACGGGTTCACAGCCTTCGTTTAACAAAAATCTTTCCAATTCGTTGTTGCCGAGAGTAGAATATTTGACGTAAATTTCTCCCACAATACCTACTTTAATCTTTTTTTCATGCCTTTTCGGTACTGCGGCGAAAATGGAAATGATTTTTTTGTTTATTTTCTTATACTGCCAAAAGCTTTTTCTTTCAAACTTTTTAATGACGTAATTAACAGCTTCGTCGCGCGCCCTATCCGACGCGCAACTTTCCGCCTCATACGGTTTGCATTGGTTATAACACCACATAACAGTATCGCCGTAAATTACGGAAAAAGCCATTTTTATAAACAGCCCCAAACCTATTTTAAACGAACTTTCCTTTTCTAAACCTGAAAAATTTACAGACACCACGGGCACCGTGGGAAACTCGTTTACTATTGCTTTGCGTATAAGCGACATATAGTTCGACGCTCTGCATCCTCCGCCCGTCTGCGTTATTAAAAGCGCGGTTCTATCCAAATCGTACATACCGCTTTTCAAAGCATCGATAAACTGTCCGACAACGCAAAGGCATGGATAGCATGTGTCGTTATGGACGTGTTTCAGCCCCTCGTCAACTGCTGTACGGGTATCGTTTTTCAGAATCTCTAAATTATAGCCTTCAAGCTTAAATACCTTTTCGAGGATAAGAAAATGCCAGGGCAACATATCGGGAACAAGCACTTTATGCGTTTTTTTCATGGACTTGTCCCATTTGGGATATTGCGTTGTATAGTCCGTTATAAGTTCTTGTTTCATCTCTTTTTTGCCGCCTCTTCTATCGCTGCAAGCATACTTCTAAGACGTATCTTAACTACGCCCAAATTGTTTATTTCGTCTATTTTTATCTGCGTGTAAAGTTTGCCGTTTTTTTCGAGAATGGCTCGAACCTCGTCGGAAGTTATCGCGTCAAGTCCGCAGCCAAAAGATACAAGATGGACAAGGTTTACGTTTTTACGTTTGGAAACAAAATCAGCCGCACGGTATAAACGGGCGTGGTACGTCCATTGGTTTAATACGTTTACTTTCACTTTGTCGCCTTTTTCGCAGATACTGTCTTCCGAAAGAACTGCAACGCCCAATGAAGTTAAAAGCTTGTTTATGCTGTGATTTATTTCTTCGTCAAGATGATAGGGTCTGCCTGCAAGCACAACTGATTGCCTTCCCTGCATTTCGGCTTTCCAAAGAATTTCGTCTGCCTTGGATTTTATATCCTCTCTGTATTTTTCAAGACGGGTAAACCCTTCGTCCAGCGCAGACTCAATCTCTTTTTTCCTGAAACCGTATTTAGAAAGCATATTCTGAAGCTTTAACACGGTGTTTTTGCGCATATTCAAATCTATATACGGCATAAGGAAATTTTCGTCATTCAGCCTTTCGTTGTTCGCTTTCAGAAGTTCGGGATAATATGCGACAACAGGGCAGTTATAATGGTTTGAAGAACAGTGTTCGTCTAAATTGTAACTTTCACAGGGCATAAATATAAAATCCACGCCCTCTTCCAAAAGACTTTCGATATGCCCGTGCGTGAGCTTTGCAGGATAACAAGCGGTATCGCTTGCAACCGTATGCTGACCTTTGAAATACAGTTCCCTTGACGATTTTTCAGAGAGAACGACCTCAAACCCGAGCGTTTCGAAAAAACCTGCCCAGATAGGAAGCTGTTCATACATCCCTAACTGCAACGGCAAACCCACTTTACCCTTTATACCGTTTTGCCCGTTTACACCGTGCACACAGTCAATAAGCCTTATCTGTTTATAAGCGTACATATCAAGGTCGACATACATAGGTTTAAGCCCTGCGCCCCTTTCGCACTTATTACCGGAAATAAACCGCCTGCCGTCGTTAAAGCGGATTACTGTAAGATTACAGTTAGCAGTGCATCCTCTGCAATTCGCCGACTGTCTTGTATACGAAAATTTTTCAAGTTCCTCTGCGTTGGCAACGGTGCTTTCGCCCTGCGAATTTTCCATTGCGTACAGCGCCGCGCCGAACGCGCCCATAAGACCGGCGATACCGGGGCGGATTACCTGCTTGCCTGTTTCAAGCTCGAAAGAACGGAGCACGGCGTCGTTCAAAAACGTACCGCCCTGCACAACTATATTCTGACCGAGTTCGTCCGCAGAAGCAGCCCTGATAACTTTATAAATGGCATTTTTTACTATTGAAGATGACAGACCTGCCGAAATGTCTTCAATGCTTGCGCCCTCTTTCTGCGCCTGTTTTACCGCGCTGTTCATAAACACTGTACAGCGAGAACCGAGCTCTACCGGATTTTTGGCGTACAGACCCTTTTCACAGAATTTATTAATCTCCATCCCCATTGCACGGGCAAAGGTCTGAATAAACGAACCGCACCCCGAAGAGCACGCCTCGTTGAGCATAATCGAGTCTATCGTACCGTTTTTTATTTTAAAGCATTTTATATCCTGACCGCCGATGTCTATTATAAAATCAACTTGCGGATTAAAATGAAGCGCGGCTTTGAAATGCGCGACGGTTTCAACTATGCCGAAATCGGCTTTTATGGAATTTTTAATCAAGTCTTCGCCGTAACCCGTCACTGCGCAACCTTTTATACGCAGTCTGCCGCCGCCCTGTTCGTAAAGCTCTTTAAGCTTGCTTATAACTATATCGAGAGGCTGGCCGTTATTTGACTGATAATGCGACCACAGAATTTTACATTCCGGCGTAATAAGCATTAGCTTTGTCGTCGTAGAACCGCTGTCTATTCCCAAATAACAGTCACCGCTATATGTCGCAATATCAGCAAATTTAAGGTCGGTCGAACGGTGACGCTTTACAAATTCGGCATATTCTTCCTTACTGTTAAAAAGCCGCCTGCCCGATTCGAGGGCGGTACTCTCTTTGACCTTTTCAATTTTTTCGATTATGTAATCTATATTCTCGGCATGTTCGCCGACGGATGAAAACGCGGCGCCTATAGCCATAAAACAAGGGGCGTTTTCAGGGAAAACGGCGTTGGTTTCGTCAAGCTTCAAAGTGGTTACAAACGCTTTTCTCAGCCCTTTCAAAAAGTAAAGGGGACCGCCTAAAAACAGCACTTTACCACTGATTTTACGCCCCTGTGCAAGACCTAAAACGGTCTGGTCGACAACTGCCTGAAAAATAGAAGCTGCAATATCCGCTTTGCTTGCGCCCTGATTTAAAAGAGGCTGAATATCGGACTTTGTAAAAACGCCGCAGCGCGACGCAATAGGATAAGTTTTAACCGCTTCTAAAGCAAGTTCGTCCAACTGACCAACCGTTACGTTCAAAAGCGTAGACATCTGGTCTATAAACGCGCCCGTGCCGCCGGCGCAGCTGCCGTTCATACGCTGTTCCGTGCCGCCCGTTACGAAAATAATTTTTGCGTCCTCGCCGCCCAATTCGACAGCCGCGTCCGTATCGGGATAAAGTTTGCGTATAGCGACAAACGCAGCCTGCACTTCCTGAACGAAATTTATGCCGCTGCGTTGCGAAAGTCCAAGTCCGGCGCTTCCCGTAACCGAAACGCGATAGTCGCCGCCGAACTTCGCTTTAACAACGTTGAGTTCGGACAGAACTGTCTCTTTCACTTTTGAGAAATGACGGACGTATGACGAATATATTAAATTATTATTCTCGTCGATAACAGCAGCCTTTACGGTAGTTGAACCGACGTCTATACCGAGAAGTTTCAAAATCTTTTTCCGAAAGTTATGTTTTCAAGCAAATTATAACACAAATTTATACAATATTTCAATTTTATGAACATACATTTTTTGTTAAATTCTTATGAAAATGTATTTTTTTACATTGTTTTACAAATACGCCTTACGACAAACCGTGACAGTCTGAACTTTCGTTTAAATATTTCTTTTTAGTAGCTAAGCCGCCTCTTATATGACGCTCTGAAAGATTTTTATCCAAAACTTCGCGCACTTTTTCGTAAAGTTCGCAATCGACGTACTTTAACCGTTCGGTCACGTCTTTATGTCAGACACCCCCTTATTGGAACGGTACGGGCAAGGTTTAGCCTCTCGGTTAATTTCATATAAATATCTACATTCCCTTCGTGGTCAACCTCGATTTTCTCTATGATTTTCCGAAGCTGACCGTTTGTCATTTCGCCCGTTTCTATAATGTCTTCTATCGTCTTAAAGGTCTTTTCTAAAATGCTTTTCAGCTCTCCGATTTTGGAAATCCTGTGTTTGACGAGTTTTAATTCACTCTCAATCTTCTCCATTCTCTGTTTACTGTCACCGACATGTTGGTTGAATTCTTCCCTGCTTATCATCTCGGCTGCAAACATATCCATATATTTTACACGGAACGCTTTTAGCTTCTCGTATTCGGCTGTCAACTCTTTTTCCTGTTGTAAGTTGACGTCCTCTTCCTTATAGACCTTATGGAATTCATCAACTACGTGCTCGATTATTTTATCTTTGTTTTTTATGTAGTTGCGGAAGTACTCGTTCAGCCTGTCAATTAAAACGTCTTCCCCGATGCTTGTCGCATTGCAGCAAGTCTTGGCTCCCCGCCCGTTTCTGCCCGAGCAAACCCAACGGACGTAAGTGTTCTGGTAAGTCCTCGTGATTTGTCTGAATGACCAACCGCAATCTTTACAGACAATGAGCGTTGAAAACAAGTGTCTGTTGCTTGTCCGCTTGTTGAACGTCTTGTATTTTTCGCTTCTGCCTGCCATTATCTCCTGCGTACGTTCAAACAGTTCTTTGGATATAAGAGCAAGATCAGGCTTATCTACAATGCACCATTCTTCCTCGCTTTTATTTCTGCGAATACCGGTAAGAAAGTCCGCAACTTCCACTTTGCCGTTGATAACCTTGCCCATATAAATTTCGTTCGTGAGAATACGGCAGACTGCCTCCTGCGTCCAGTTGTTTCCGAACTTCGTCTTGATATTTTCACCGTTCAGAATCTGCCCTATCTTATTGGCACCGTAGCTTTCTTCCGTATACATACGGAATATGCGGCGGACGACCTTCGCTTCTTTTTCGTTGATATTCAGGTTGAAAACATCGCCCGGAGTTTTGTCATAACCGTAAACGAAATTTGGAATCCTGCCCTTTTCGGCATTTATCTTTTTACCGAACTTAATACGCTTTGAGGTGTTCGCACTCTCTTCCTGTGCAAGCGCACCGAAGATTGTCAGGACGAATTCGCTGTTGCCCATACTCGTCATATTGGCGGTTAAAAATTCGGTTTCGATACCCAACTGCTTCAGCGTTCTGATGTTCTGCAATAAATCGACGGTATTGCGGGCAAAACGGGAAATGTCCTTTACCACGACGTGCTCGAAAAGCCCCGTCTCCGCATCAGCCATCATCTGCAAGAACTGTTTACGCTTTTTAACCTTCGTTCCCGAAATTCCCTCATCGGCATATAAGCGCACGAGTGTGTTCCCCGTGCGCTTTACATATTCCGTAAAGAATTTTTTCTGCGCTTCCAGACTGTTGAGCTGGTCCGCTTTGTCCGTTGATACCCTGCAATATGCCGCTATTCTCATCTTTCGTTACTCCTTCTTATCGGCGTCTGTTGCCGCCGTTTCTTCCTTTTTATTTAATAAATCTGCCGAGATTGCCTCGTCCGCTTTCACTTTGCACGTTTCCATACATACCGATATGAGCAAACGTACAAAGTTCTCTTCGCTATTCGGGTTGTGAAAACGAAAGTTAAGTTTGGGCTTGTCCATACAATAACTTACGCCTTCGTTTCGACAAATAGCACTATCTTTCCTATTATTCCTACAAGTTATTTCATTTTGTTTTTTCACCTCTTAATTTACGACATTTTACGTTTTTTCATTTGTCTGATACTGTGA
>RYWC01000180.1 GCA_003979335.1 Clostridia bacterium | reverse complement strand
AGATGTGTATAAGAGACAGGTTAAAAACAGTATTTCTAAAAATTACGGTTACACTATGGACGATGAATTTATGGGCGTCAAAAGCTTTGTAGAGCAACTTGCAATGGTTTACAGCACATACGCAAATCATTATTAAACACAAAAAGCGGCTACTTCTCGGTAGCCGCTTTAAATATGTTTTTTGCACTCAAATGCAAAATTTAATTGTTACCGTTCGGGAGCGGCAACACAACCGCTTTTACTGTTTCGATAGGCTGTGCGCCGTTCTTACTTTTTTCTTTTTCAAGAAACTTTTGTATAAAATCAAGGCGTAGTCTCATTTTTGACAACAACGTGCCGCGCGCAAATGCCTGTCCGTCGCTTGCGCCGAGCGATATACTCATCGCGGTGCGGAATAGTTTTGAAAAAGTATTTATTAAAACCGCTGCCGCAAATTCGCCCGTATCGAAAAACAACGTGCTTAGCGTAACGGAAAAAGCAATTAGCATAAACAGCTTTTTGAACACAAGCTCTGCGACGTGCTTTTGCTCGTTTGTTTCCATGTCGTCATCGTCACCCCTATTACGTTCCACGCGACTGAATATCGTTGCTATTCTCGCCCTATTGAATTTAATGTGACAAAATGGCGACAGCGCGATTTTATTACCGCGAACGGGTAGAAACTCAATATCGGTGTTTGCGCTGTCAAGCCGCCTTTTTAACGTCTCACGGCGTTTTTCGTTTTTGGTCTTGGATATTTTGAATTGTAAAAATTCCCTATATGCTTTCAGTTTACGTTCGGCGTTTATTGTATTCACATAGTCCTCAAACCGTGTCGCTAAATTATGTTTTATTAGCTCGGTATGGGCATTGTCTATTTGCCGTTGCGTTTCGTTTATCGCCGTATTATCGCGCAGTTCTTTCTCTCGGAAAAAACCACGAACCGATAAAGTAACGAGTATAACCGAAAGGCAAGTAAGCGCGAGTTTTATCCAATACGCGGGGTCTTTGAAAATCGCGGGGTTAAACCCCGCGTTCACATAGTCCATGAGAACATCTGCGGCGGTCGCAAATATAAGCACGGCTATCATAAAAAGCTGCCTGTAATTAAATTTGCTTTTGATTGCCCGCGCCTTATCCATGCTCTCTTTAATATCAATAGTCGCCATTGTTGCCTCCGTTCTTCGCGTGTATCTCGCGGCTATACAAGACGTTGAAAACAAGCCCAACCGAATAACTTACGGCTATATAGCCGAGCGTCGCCGAAAGCGTAACGAGTTGCGCCTCCAACGCTTTAAACGCGATAATACCCGCCACTATGAATAGTAGCGGTATAACCGACGAAAATATAGCCTCGACCATTTTTATGCTTTTTAGCTCTTTTTCAAGCGCGGCAAGTTCGGCGGGGTCTTGCTTCGTTTTCAAGTCCGCTATCATTACGTTGCTCTGCGCTTTCAAATCCGCCAACTTTCGGTCGATAAATAGTTTCTTAACCGTCCAAAACACGAATATCATAAGCAATACGCCCGTTATGGATATTTTGAAACCGACCGCGCCGCGCGTGTTCCCTATCGTGCTGTACCTTGCAACGACAAGCGCGATAGGGGCAACGGCGGAAAAAGCGATATGTAGCAAAAAGAACGCAAGACGCTTTTTTGTCATTTTCATTCGTCTAAACCTCCGAAGTTCACGCCTATATCAGCTTCGCTTATTCCCTTAGGCGTTTCGCTCGTTATTGTCACAGGCTCCAATTTTATCGTCACAATTTCGTCCGGTTCGGGCGGTTTATACTCGCTCGACAGCGTTTTAATCGCTTCCGCAAGTTCCGCCTTTTCTTCATCGGTCAACGCTTTTAGTCTGATTATACCTTTCGCCATTGCTACCAAAATAAATTTTAACGAGTTAGCAACAGTTTCCACTTTTTCGACGCGCACATTTAATTCTCGAGCAACCTTTTTGAGCGATTTTTCCGTCACAGCGGTTACGTCAATAT
>RYWC01000179.1 GCA_003979335.1 Clostridia bacterium | reverse complement strand
TTATTACACTTCGTCCGACGAGAATAATTATTCCGTAGTGACATTGCTGACTCAGGAACTTGAAAGCGGCGACAAGCACTATCTTTTTACCGGTGACTTGGAAAAAGAAGGGGAAAACAAACTCGTAGAATATTATTCAGCCGTGCCTGCGGAATACAGAACAGAATATAATATTTTACCGCAAGTTGAACTATATAAAGCAGGGCACCACGGTAGCAGGACTTCATCTTCGATGGCTTTGTTGAACGTAATAAAGCCTAAGAATATTGCCGTATGCTGTTGTTGCGGCGCTCCTGAATATACTAAAATCAACGATAACACTTTCCCCACGCAGGAAATGATAGACAACGTAGGCAAGTTTACCGATAAAATTTATGTTACTACGATAGGAACAGGGTTGCCGGAAAAGGATAAGGACGGGAATTACGTTTCACGTTCTTATGAGGGATACGCCTCGATGAACGGAAATATCGTTTTCTATACCACAGGCGGAAAGCTAAAGCTATACTGCTCAAATAACGATACAATTTTAAAAGATACCGAATGGTTTAAAAGCAACCGAAAATGGTCGGGCGTATCCACACAGTAAATGCAAAATAAACCTCCCGTGCGATAATCGCACGGGAGGTTTTTATAAAATAATATTTAAAATTCCAAGCTTTTTTCTATATAATTTTCAAGTTCTTCGATTTTAAGACGAATCTGTTCCATACTGTCGCGGTCGCGTACCGTAACCGTATCGTCGTTCAAAGTATCGAAGTCTACCGTAATGCAGTAAGGCGTTCCTATTTCGTCCTGTCGGCGATAGCGCTTACCTATCGAACCTGTAACGTCGTATGTGACGGAGAATTTCTTGGCAAGCTTTTTATAAACTTCGTCGGCTTTTTCTGAAAGCCCTTTCTGTAAAGGCAGTATCGCCGCTTTATAGGGCGCAAGGAAAGGATGTATATGCAAAACCGTTCTTATGTCGTTTTTCTCTGCATCTAAAACCTCCTCGTCGTAAGCGTCGGTAAGAAGCGCAAGCACGCATCTTTCTACGCCGAGAGAGGGTTCTATAACATAAGGCACATATTTTTCGTTTGTGACGGGGTCGGTGTATTCCATATTTTCGCCGCTTTCCGTCTGATGCTGTTTCAAGTCGTAATCTGTCCTGTCTGCTATGCCCCAAAGTTCGCCTCTGCCGAACGCGAACTCATATTCAAAGTCCGTTGTAGCTTTGGAATAAAATGCAAGTTCTTCGGGGTCGTGGTCGCGCGTGGTAAGGTTTTCTTCTTTCATTCCGAGGGAGAGGAGGAAGTTTTTGCAGTATTCTTTCCAATAGCCGAACCATTCCAAATCGGTGCCCGGCTTACAGAAAAATTCAAGCTCCATCTGTTCGAATTCTCTCACTCTGAAAATGAAGTTGCCGGGGGTTATTTCGTTTCTGAACGATTTGCCTATCTGTCCTATGCCGAAAGGCACTCTCATTCGGGAAGCGCGCTGTACGTTTTTGAAGTTTACGAAAATGCCCTGCGCTGTTTCGGGGCGGAGATAAACTGTATTTACGCTGTCTTCGGTTACGCCCTGAAAGGTCTTGAACATAAGGTTGAATTTTCTTATAGGCGTAAAGTTGCTGTTTCCGCAAACGGGGCATACAATCTTTTTCTCTGCGATAAAGCTTTCAAGCGCTTCGTTGTCCATACTTTCGACTTTTAAATCGAGTTTATGTTTCTTGCAGTAATCTTCTGCAAGGTTATCCGCGCGGTGCCTCGCTTTACAGCTTCTGCAATCCATAAGGGGGTCTGAAAATCCGCCGAGGTGTCCGCTTGCTTTCCATGTGCGCGTATTCATAAGAATGGCGCAGTCCAAACCCGTGTTATAAGGGCTTTCCTGTACGAATTTTTTCCACCAGGCTTTTTTTACGTTATTTTTGAATTCCACGCCCAAAGGACCGAAGTCCCAGGTATTTGCAAGTCCGCCGTAAATTTCGCTTCCGGGGAATATAAAACCTCTGTTTTTGC
>RYWC01000178.1 GCA_003979335.1 Clostridia bacterium | reverse complement strand
AGATGTGTATAAGAGACAGGCATTACAGGGTGGACAGATTGCCTGCCCTTATGAACGTGATTGCCGGTCAGCTTTCTTTGGCTGATATTTTCAGAAAAAGGTGATGAAAATAAAAATCGGCGCTACTGTCCCTAGTTCTTTCAGTGAATTGTGGGTTAAACCGTATAAAAAATTACGCTCTTGAACGAATAGTTCAAGAGCGTTTTAACTTAGTTGCAAATTCCACCTTAAATTAAATTTTCAATTACATACGGAAACTGTGTTTTTCAAGGCGAGCCGATTTGTAATTCAGTCTTTGAAAAGATTTTTTATCATTGTATTGACGTAAAGTATTGGCACGATGGTTATTTTATCGGTATATTTTATGACCGATTTCATATTTTTTGCAGGTATCAGAACTTTTTTAAAGCCCATTTTTACGCATTCCGCAACTCTTTTTTCGCAGTATGATACTGCGCGGACTTCGCCCGTCAAACCAACTTCTCCGAAAACCGCGGTGTACTTGTCAATGGGTTTGCCCAAATATGCGGAAGCAAGGGCAGAGCATACCGCTAAATCGCACGCAGGCTCGTTAAGTTTAATTCCGCCCATTGCGTTGACGTAAACGTCATGAGTACCGAATGCTAATCCGCATCGTTTTTCAAGTACGGCAAGCAATAGAACAAGTTTGTTGTAGTCTATCCCTAAGGGCATACGCCGAGGTTGACCGAAAGTGGTTTTTGCGACCAGCGTCTGTATTTCTACGTTCATACACCTTGCGCCCGTCTGTGCGGGTGTTACAGCGGAACCGGCCTCTTCGCCGCGGCTCTCCGAAAGGAAAACTCCGGAGTAGTCGGTAACGGCAATGATGCCCTCGCCCGTCATTTCAAAAACGCCCACTTCGGCGACGTTTCCGAACCTGTTTTTTACTGCGCGCAGTATCCTGAAATTTTCCTGATTTTCTCCTTCAAAGTAGAGCACGGTATCCATAATATGCTCTAAAACTTTGGGGCCGGCCAACGCGCCCTCTTTTGTAACATGCCCCACAATAAAGAATGTTATTCCGCGGCTTTTTGCAATACGCATAAGTTTTGTTGCGCATTCTCTGACTTGCCCCACCGAGCCTGATGAGGAGGATAAATCTTCCGTATATACGGCTTGAATACTGTCGATTACGCAAAATTCAACTCCGTCAAGCTCGCTTTCAAGCCCGTCTATGCAGGTTTCGTTTAAAATAAGCATATTGTCGGAGGGGAGGTTTAGCCTTTGCGTGCGCATTTTCAATTGAGAACAACTCTCCTCGGCTGAAAGATACAGTACCTTTTTGCTTTGTGAAAGATACGCCGCAATCTGCGTTAATAAGGTGGACTTGCCTATGCCGGGGTCTCCGCCCAGAAGAATAAGCGAGCCCGCGACTATTCCGCCGCCAAGCACGTTGTCAAATTCCGAAATACCTGACGGGGTGCGGTCGTATTTTTCATAAGAGATTTGCGAAAGAGGTTTCGCGCGGCTGCCCGTGAACTGTCTTGCAGAGTTTTTTTGCTGTTGTACAGGCGCGGTTATTTCTTCAACCATTGTGTTGAATTTTCCGCACGCAGGACATCTGCCGAGCCATTTAGGGTTTGTTGCGCCGCATTCCGAGCAGACGAATTCAGTTGTAGCTTTTGTCTGTTTTGCCATACCGTTACCTTTTAATTAAAAATTCCTTAAAGGGAGAGGGTGCGCCGTTTGCGCTATTTTGCTGTCGTTTACGGCTTTGCCGAAAACTTCGTTCAGAGTTTCTAAAAGTCCGTCTCTGTTTTTACTGCAGGTTTTTAAATCCAAATATATAGGTTTGTGCGTCATCGTCAGTAACCGTTATGCCTTTTTGAGATTTTTATATGGTGCCTTGCGTAACAAATTTTGTAAAAGGAGTGCATGCCGTCGGCTAAATCTGTCGCCATATTTCCGTGATAGCCTTGTACATAAACGCCGCCGCTCATATACTTGTATCTTTGAATAACAGAATAGAGTCTCTTACAGACTTTATTTTTTTATG
>RYWC01000177.1:1549-2051 GCA_003979335.1 Clostridia bacterium | reverse complement strand
GAATATGCACGCGCTCTTTCGCCGAGCTTATGGCGGTGACGTAGGCGTCCTCGCAATAAGTTCTGTAACCGGGGCTGTCATAGAAAGGCAGGCAGTTGTTTTCACCCATTTTAGGGGCTGGCATTTCGTACCTGCCGCGCCACATTGCAAGGAACATTCCCTCAAAAATCTTTGCCGCTTCTCCGCTGACGGAAACTCCGTTGTCTTTCCAGAACCCGTAAGGGCTTTCCAAATTAATATATTCGTCGGCAAGGTTTACGCCGCCTGTGTATGCTATGCGCCCGTCTATGGTTATAATTTTACGGTGGTCGCGCAGATTGATGTTTGCGCGCGGAAAGGGGGGCAGACGGTGGAAAACCTTAATTTCCGCGCCCATTGCTTTCAGGCGTTTTAAATCTTTACGACCTATGCGGAAAGCCGAGCCGACGCCGTCCGCAATAATTTTCACCTCGGCGCCGTTTTTTATTGCATTTTCCAAAGCCGCCGAAAAGCAGTTGAAAAG
>RYWC01000177.1:0-1539 GCA_003979335.1 Clostridia bacterium | reverse complement strand
GACGTAAAATATTATCGCGCCTGCGACGGGAATGGCTGTTATAATTAAAAACCAGGCGCATTTTGCTTCGGGCGAACCGCGGCGTAATATGAGTACGACAGCAGAAACCGCGGATAAAAGCCAGACCAGCGCCAACGACAGCGTTATGGGCAGGAATGCGGGCAGGTAAAGGCATAAAAAAATAATTGCGGTAACCTGTACCGCAATTAAAGCCATTATCCAAAAATTCAGTTTAAAGAATATTGCTGGGAAATTGCGCATAACGATATATGCGGCAGAGAGTTACAGAACCATTTTAAGAATTGTCATTTTGTTTTTCTTAACGGTTGCTGCGCTGTTTTTGGCAAGAAGTTCGGGTGGATTGTAGTCGGTCAATATCTCTTTTTCGAACAAATCGACGTTTACCGCATTGTGAACAAGCATATTTATGACCGCGCCCGTGTATTGATAGGCTTCCGAAACGCCCCAAACCTGAAGATTTTTGTTTAAAACGTCGCGCGCGGAAAGACTTGCGTTAATTTCCGACTGACAGCTTATAACTATCGTTTTGCCGTTGCCTACAAGCCTCGGCGCAAGCGATAACGGCAGGCGCGAAGTTGCGCAGTAGATGGCTGCATCGCAAAGACTTCCGCTTGTTGCGCTGTTTAAATTGCTTTCCAAATCGTCGTCGCCGGCAAAGGCGTAGTAAATACCGCACTTCTTTACCGCTTCAAGGTTGTAAGGGTTATTGTCGATAACGATAGGTATTACTTTGTGGTACTGTAAGACCTGCGCTATTATGTTGCCAGAAAAATCCGCGCCTATAACCGCAACTCTCTGACCGGCAGAAAGATTGAGTTTGTCGTAAATATTTTCGGCAATTCCTATTGTTTCTATGCAAAGCGCGGCAATATCGCCCACGGAATCGGGCAGGGGAGACACTTCGTCGTAGTTACAAACCACGAAATCGCGCATAAATCCGTCAAAATCCTTGCCTGCGGTTATAATGCTTGTGCATTCCTTGGGTTTTCCGCTTTTACAGGCAAGGCATTCTCCGCACGGACGGGTGGGTTCGAAGTAAACCCTTGTGCCTTTTTCTATGCCGTAACAGCTTTCGCCTGCTTCCATAACAATTCCCACGGCGGCGCGCCCGGGAATTTTGGGATAGGTTACGTCTATGCCGCCGTTGTACAAAACTTCGTCAAAATCGGTGAGCATAAGATGCGTAACTTTTATTTTTACCTGAGTGGGGGAGGTGATGCTTACGCTCGCAGGTTCATTTACGAGGTGCTTCACGCCTTTTAAAATCCAACTATCCATAACTTATCTTCATTATATACCACTCGCAAAATATTTGCAACTGTTTTTTGAAAATCAAAATTGGTAAAATAGCGTTAATTCAAGCATATGTTGAGGGCAATTGCAATTTTACGGTGTTGTAAAGGCGCAAAAACACACCTTTAAAGGGGGCGATTCGGGCATAAAAAAGGCTTAAAATTGCCTTTAAAAGCAGGGATAAATTTGTAAGAATGAGATAAAAATCAATTGACTATACTATTT
>RYWC01000176.1 GCA_003979335.1 Clostridia bacterium | reverse complement strand
TTGCGGTATAATCTGAATATGGTAAATAAAGACAACGGACAAACTAACAGTGTGAATCCTTTTTTGCAACACAAAAGTCATATCGGCGGCTTTGCGTTTTCGCTTGCAACGCTTTTGTTCATTTTGGCAGGTGTAACTATTTCCGTAATAATTGCTTTCGCAGGAATAGAAAAGGGCACGTCCGCTTACGTCTATCTCGGTTACCTCGGCGCGCCAATCGGTATGATACCTGCAATGGCTATAACTTTAAAATACAAAAAAACAAGGGTTAAAAGCGTTTTCCCTGTAAAATGCCACCCCAAATACTACGCTATCGCGCTTCTGCTTATATTCGGGCTCATTTTTTCGGTCAGCTGGATTGATACGGGCGTAACCGAACTTTTCAAACTTTTAGGCTATCAGCCCAAGTCTGCAAGCGACTATCTTCCAGACCTTTCGGGCGGACTTATCGTGCCTGCGCTTATTGTAATTGCCGTCATGCCTGCAATTTTTGAAGAAGGGCTGTTCAGGGGGGTAATTTTAAACACCTGCGAGGAGAGTTTAGGCACTGTAAATACAATATTTGTCGTTGGGTTTGCTTTCGCTCTTTTTCACGCTTCCGCAGAACAGACCGTTTATCAGTTTATTTCGGGCTGTGTGTTTGCTTTTCTTGCCATCCGCGCAGGCGCCATACTGCCATCGGTTCTAATGCACTTTATAAACAACGGGTTGATAATAGTTTTCGGCGCGTGCGGACTTTTGGATGAGTCGGGCAGCGCCGTTCTGCCGCAGACCGTACAAATAGTGTTAATTGTTACTTCCGCGGTGTGTTTTATCGGCGGTATGCTTTGGCTTATTTTAGATAAAAAACCGCTTATAAAAAGCAAAAAAGGCGGTGCGGCGGCTTTCTTTGTGTATGCTTCTGTCGGCATTGTTATCCTTTCAATAAGTTGGATATCTTCTTTTTTTATCAGGTAGCTTATGCAAAAAATAAACATTGTCTGCGTCGGAAAAATAAAGGAAGATTTTTACCGCGCCGCTGTAACCGAATATCTTAAACGGCTTTCCCGTTTTGCAAAAGTCGAAGTAAAAGAACTTGCTGAGGGCAGAAACCCAGACGACGAAGTACCAAGTATTTTGCGCGCGGCAAAAGGTTATAAAATCGCACTGTGCATCGAGGGCGAAAAGTGTAGTAGCGAAGCTTTGGCAAGTCGCATCAAATCGCTTTGCGATAAAGGCGAAGAGATAACTTTTATCATCGGTTCGTCCGAAGGACTGTCCGCCGAGGTAAAAAAACAGGCGGATTTAAGACTTTCTTTTTCCGATTTAACCTTTCCGCACCAGCTTATGCGCGTAATTTTATGCGAACAGGTTTACCGCGCTTTTATGATAATAAGCGGCGGCGCCTATCATAAATGAGACCTGCGCAAAAGCATATCGAACGCAGTAAATTCATAATTTATTGTGTGATATACGAAGAAGTCAAAAAATTTTACCAGAACTATCCGCTGAAAAAATGCGTTATAGGTTATTCGTGCCAGTGCAGGGAAATTTACGCTATGCATACGGGCGATTGCGCAGGCAGACAGTTTATAGCGGTATACGCCGTCCATGCAAGGGAATGGATAACCGCGGAATTGGCGTTAAAGCATCTTAAAAAAGGCGTAAAAGGGGGCGGAGGTTGGATAATACCCATTCTTAACCCCGACGGTGCCAATATTTCCCAAACAACTTTTCCTTTATGGAAAGCCAATGCAAGAGGCGTCGATTTAAACTGTAATTTCGACGCGGATTGGGGTAGCGGAAGACTCAATACGGTTGTTAGGGGAGGCGAAAACTGTATCGGAGATTGCCCGTTTTCGGAACCGGAAACAATAGCCTTGCGCGATTTTACTTATAAAGTCCGTCCGTTCGTCACGCTCAGTTTTCACACAAAGGGCGAGGAAATCTATTGGGAATACGGCGGCAAGGGGGATATTCGCGGTGCACAGATAATAAACTCGGCAACAGGATACGAGGTGAAAAAGATTTTCGGCTCTGCGGGCGGTTATAAAGATTGGTGCATAAAAAAACTTCGGATACCCGCTTACA
>RYWC01000175.1 GCA_003979335.1 Clostridia bacterium | reverse complement strand
GTACGGGGTCAACCGTAATTTGTAACGTCGGCGGGTACTTTATGGGTGATTTAGGACAAAAGTTTAAAGATTTTTTTGACAATTTCGGGCAGAATTGGGCGGCTTATCTTTTGCAGTTTATACTTATTGCCGTCACACTGTATTACGTTTTCAAAATTCTTAAAGTAAACAAGGGTGGCAAGTTTATTGCTGTCGTAACTTTTGCTATACTTTTAAGCGGCTTTGCCTTTGCCATAACCGACAAATTCAATAACGAAATTCTTTTGATAGTAATCGTAATGATAGCCCTTTTGGTTTTTACTATGTTCAACACCGAAATCAAAAGAACGCTTTTGGACAGCAATGTAAAGAAGAGCAAAAAGGCGGTAAATTTTACTGTTTCGGGCGTTGAACTTATAATTGAAGAAACGGTCAGGGCTGTGCAGAATATGTCAAAAAAAGATATAGGCGCGCTGATTGTTCTTTCCAATGAGAATTTGCCCGAGGGAATAATAGAGAGCGGCACAGTGGTGAACGCCTCTATTACTTCGCAGATGATAGAAGCTGTATTTTACCCCAAAGCACCTCTCCATGACGGTGCAATGGTAATCGAGGGAAATAAGATTTATGCGGCAGGCTGTTTTTTACCTCTTGCGCAGAGTGAAAATCTTCCCAAAGAAATGGGCAGCCGTCATCGTGCGGCGCTCGGCGTAACATCTGTTGCAAGCGTAACGGCAATAGTTGTTTCGGAAGAGACGGGCATTATTTCAATCGTTAAAAACGGCGCTATAAGAAAGAAATATGCGGATGCTGCAGACATCAAAAACGCGCTTTCCGAGTACTATTGGTCTGACTTGACCGCAGAGGGTAAATTATGAAAAAGTTCACAAATTTCATAGTGGGTTTATTCACCAAAAATATTTTGATAAAAATACTTGCGATTGTGCTTTCCGCTTTTGTAATCGTACTTTTAAATCTTTGAGGCAATATGAACTCTATAACCGTTCCCGAAATTCTGTTGCCTGCTGACGGTACGGATATGTCTTGCTGGGCTGTGAACGCCTGCGACCAATATACTTCCGACGCCGCTTACTGGCATAACGTTGAAAGGCTGACGGCAGGCAAACCGTCGGCTTTCAATTTAATTTTCCCTGAAATTTTTTTAAATGACGAGCCCGAAAAGCGTATACTGCGCATAAACGAAAAAATGCGCGAATACCTTTCGGGCGGAATTTTTAAAAAGCTTGATAAAGGTTTTATACTTGTTGAACGACAGACCCCTTCAGGTGTGCGAACAGGTATAATTCTTTCTGTGGATTTGGAAGAATATTCGTTTGAAAAAGATGCAAATACGCCTATTCGCTCTACTGAAGCAACAATATTAGAGCGGATACCTCCACGTGTTGAAATACGAAGAAACGCGCCTTTGGAGCTTCCGCACGTTATGCTTTTGTACGACGATATTCAAAATTCGGTGTTAAATTGCGTGCGCAAAGGCAATACGCTGTACAGCTTCGATTTGATGTGCGGCGGCGGAAAAGTTAAAGGGACTTTTATTGAAAATTCCGAAGAAGTTAAAGACGCTTTTTATTCGTTATGCGACGGTCGGGATATAAATGGAAAAAATTCACCTCTTTTATTTGCGGCGGGCGACGGAAACCATTCGCTTGCAACTGCAAAAACATGTTGGGAAAGCGTTAAAAAAACACTTTCGGAAGAGCAAAGGACATCGCACCCTGCAAGGTTTGCATTGGTTGAAGCTGTAAACATTTACGATAAAGCGCTGAAATTCGAGCCTATTCACAGATATGTGAAAACGCAAAATGTTCAGTTATTGGAAAGCTTATTGCAAACTTCGGGCAAAGGAAAAGCGTATACTGTAATAGACGGCATAAAAACCGATATAGCATTTCCGCAGGATATCCCCGTGGGAATACGATGGCTTGACGGTGTTATTTCCCGGTTTATAGCAGAACACGGCGGCGAAGTCGATTATATTCACGGCGAAGACGATTTGGTTAAGCTTACGCAAAGCGGTGGCGTAGGTGTACTGCTTCCTTCTATTAAAAAAGAAGATTTTTTCAGCCTGATAATTTCTGGCGGC
>RYWC01000174.1 GCA_003979335.1 Clostridia bacterium | reverse complement strand
AATATTTTATTTTTAATTACTTAATAAGACTTTTGCCTGTCATTTCCTTCGGTACGGGTAAACCCATAACAGTAAGAAGGGTAGGGGCAAGGTCGGCAAGCACTCCGCCGTTCCTCAATTCCGCGTTTTTATATTCGTTGCTTACAAGAACTACGGGTACGGGGTTTGTAGTATGAGCGGTGAAAGGCGAGCCGTCGTCTGAAATAAGTCTGTCAGCGTTGCCGTGGTCGGCGGTAAGAAGAGCGCTTCCGCCCATTTCAAGTATTTTGTCGCAAACCTTTTTGACGCATTCGTCAACAGTGCCTACAGCTTTAACAGCTGCGTCAATGACGCCCGTATGTCCTACCATATCGCAGTTGGCGTAATTTAAAATCATTACGTCGAATTTTCCGCTGTCAAGTTCTTCAAGAACTTTTTCAGTCACAAGATACGCGCTCATTTCAGGCTGCAAATCGTAGGTTGCTACTTTGGGCGAGGGGATAAGGTCGCGCTGTTCGCCATCGTTCGGGGTTTCGACTCCGCCGTTAAAAAAGAATGTAACGTGCGCGTATTTTTCGGTTTCTGCTATTCTCAACTGTTTTTTGCCGAGCTTTGCCAGATATTCGCCGAGCGTATTGTCAAGCGATGTTTTGGGAAATGCGATTTCTACATTTTTGAACGCGGCGTCGTAAACGGTGAAGCAAACGTATACGGGGTTCAGCCAGCCTGTCTTGCGCTCGAATGCGGTGCCTTTCGGCACTGTAAATTCTTTTTGTGATACGGCGCGTGTAATCTGCCTGGCGCGGTCGGGTCGGAAATTGAAGCAAATAACGCTGTCGCCTTTTTCAATCAGACCCAAAGGTTTGCCGTTTTCGTAGATATTTGTGGGTTTTATAAACTCGTCGGTGACGCCCTGTTTATAGCTTTCTTCTACGGCGTTCGCGGCATCGTTTGCGGCTGTGCCCGTGCCTAATGTCAGCATATCGTAAGCAAGTTCAACCCTATCCCAGTTGTTGTCGCGGTCCATAGCGTAATATCTTCCGCATACTGAGGCTATTTTTCCTGCGCCGATAATATTCATTTCGTTTTGCAGATCTTTTATGAAACCTGCGCCCGAAGTGGGGGATACGTCCCTGCCGTCCATAAAACAGTGCACAAAAACGTCTTTAACGCCGTTTTGTTTAGCCATTTTCAAAAGCGCGTAAACATGCATTATGTGGCTGTGTACTCCGCCGTCCGATAAAAGACCGTAAAGATGCAGTTTTTTGCCGCTTGCGGCGTTTTGCATTGCTTTTTTAAGGGCGGCGTTCTCATAAAAAACCCCGTCCGCAACAGATTTTGTGATTTTAGTCAGGTCCTGATAAACTATTCTGCCTGCGCCCATATTCAAATGTCCCACTTCGCTGTTGCCCATTTGCCCGTCAGGAAGCCCGACGCACATTCCGCTTGCGCCGAGGGTGGAAGAGGGGTAGTTTTTAATAAGATAATTTACGTTTTTGCTTCCGTTAAGATACACGGCATTTCCTGCGCCGTCGGGCGCAAGACCGTAACCGTCCATAATAATCAAAGCGTAAGGCTTTTTTTTGACCATAAATTTTAACCTCTAAAAATTATTTATCGTAGTTGACAATGACTGCAAAATCTGTTTTCAGCGAAGCGCCGCCTATAAGTCCGCCGTCTATGTCGGGTTGAGCCATAAGACCTTTGCAGTTAGCGGCGTTCATGCTGCCGCCGTACAGTATAACTACATTCTCCGCGCAACGGGGGCAGAAGATTTCGCCCAACTTACTGCGGATGAATTTAATAGTTTCCTGCGCCTGCTCGTCGGTTGCGGTTTTGCCTGTGCCAATTGCCCAGACGGGTTCGTATGCAATAACAAGTTTTGTTACGTCTTCAACGCCTTTCAACCCCGTTTCAAGCTGTTTTGCAAGAACCTTTTCGGTTTGGTTGTTTTCGCGTTCGGATAGCGTTTCACCGACGCATACTATGGGGGCAATGCCGTTTTCAAGCGCAAAAAGAACGCGTTTGTTTATCGTTTCGTCCGTCTCGCCGAAATACTGTCTTCTTTCGCTGTGTCCGATTATGGCATAGCTTACGCCGTACTC
>RYWC01000173.1 GCA_003979335.1 Clostridia bacterium | reverse complement strand
GATTTATTATATTTGAGGTTTGTTTATGAGTAAAACTTTGGGGCTTGCGCTGGGTAGCGGCGGTTCCCGCGGAGTTGCCCATGTCGGATTTCTGGCGGCTTTGGAAGAAGAGAATATAAAGCCCGATTTTATAGCCGGGTGTTCAATGGGCGCAGTGGTCGGCGGCTGTTATGCAAGCGGAATGACTGTCGGGGAGATGAAAAAAGTCATTTTGTCATTTAAAATGCGCGATATTTTAGATGTGTCGCCTGCTATCATCTCTAAAATGTCCTTGTTACGGGGCAGAAAGATGTTAAATCTACTCATAAAAAACCTTAAAGTTGAAAATCTGGAAGATATGCGTATTCCGTTCCGCTGTGTTGCAACAGAACTGTATTCGGGTAAAACGCACGTTTTTACCGGCGGAAACGCCGCAAAAGCCATACAGGCGTCAAGTTGTATACCGACAGTGTTCCGACCCGTTAAAATAGAAAACAAGCTTTTCGTGGACGGCGGCTGCCTATGCCGTTTGCCTTTTAAGGAAGTAAAGGAAATGGGCGCGGACGTTGTCGTTGCGGTTGACGCTCTTAAAAATACATTTCAGCCTATTGACGAGATGCACAATATTATAACAATGGTTCTGCGCGTGTTCGACATAATGGACGCGCACCAAACAGAACAGGCACGGGAAATAGACGGAAAGCTTTGCGACCTGCTGATTGAGCCGGAAATGAAAGGAATGAGCCAATACGTTGTAAAAGAGCTTGAAAAAGCTTACGAAGAGGGCTATTCGGCAGGCAAGGCAAACGCGGAAAAAATAAAGGAACTTTTGAAATGAGTTACGACCTTTTTGATTTGAACGGCAACGAAAGCGGCGCGCGCCCTCTTGCCGAACGCATGCGCGCAAATAATTTAAACGAGTTTATCGGGCAGAAACATATCGTATCCGAGGGCTCGCTTTTAAGGCGCGCAATTTCTTTGGACAGACTTGGAAGCTGTATATTTTGGGGGCCTCCCGGAACAGGTAAAACAACGCTTGCAAACATAATCGCGCAGACAACCCACGGAGAATTTATTAAGTTAAACGCCGTTCAGGCCGGTGTGGCAGACGTCAAAAAAGCGGTTGAAGAGGCTAAAAACAATTTAAAGCTTTACGGCAAACGCACATATCTTATGCTTGATGAATGCCATCGTTTTAATAAGACCCAGTCGGACAGCCTGCTTCCCGCAATAGAACAGGGGACGATTATTTTTATCGGTTCCACTACTGAAAATCCCTTTGCGTCTATGACGCCTGCAATTGTTTCAAGATGCCGTGTTTTTGAGTTCAAAAGGCTTTCGTTCGATGATATTCGGGGGGCAATGGTAAAAGCGCTTAATGATAAGCGCAAAGGTTTAGGCGAATATTCGGCTGTTGTGGAGGAGCGCGCCATCGACCATATCGCGCGCGTTGCAGGCGGAGATTTGCGTACGGCATACAACGCTTTGGAGCTTGCTGTGCTGACGACGGCGCCTCAGTCCGACGGAAAAATTACAGTAACGCTTGCCGATGCCGAACAGTCAATTCAGAAAAAAGCTATGTCTTACAATGATGACGCATACTACGATTACCTTTCTGCGTTTTGTAAATCTCTTCGCGGAAGCGACGCGAACGCCGCGCTCTATTATGCAATGCGGCTTGTTGAGGGCGGATGCGATCCTATGATAATAGCGCGCAGGCTTTCAATACATGCGGCGGAAGACGTGGGTATGGCAGACCCCAACGCATTGACGATAGCGTCTTCGGCTATGTACATATTTGAAAAGACGGGCTATCCCGAGGGGCTTGAACCGCTGTGCGAGGCTATTATTTACGTCTGCGAGGCGCCGAAAAGCAATACGGTGGAAATTGCTATGAACGCGGCTAAGCGTGACGCGCGCGAAGTGAGAGATGACGACGGGGTTCCGCCCTATTTAAAAGATAATACTTTCGGTGACAGAGATACCAAAGCTCAGAGCGGTAAATATAAATATCCGCACGATTATGCAGGCGGCTACGTCGAACAGCAGTATCTGCCCGATAAACTTAAAGACAGAATTTACTACACTCCGTCCGATTACGGGTATGAAA
>RYWC01000172.1 GCA_003979335.1 Clostridia bacterium | reverse complement strand
AGATGTGTATAAGAGACAGATAAAAGAAAGCCCAGAAAAGATTTTCCTTTATGTTCCTTACTGCGGCGCGACTTAAATCAAAAACGGTATCCAACGTTCTCAAATCTTCGCTGACAAGTACTATATCGGCAGTATCTATCGCTACGTCCGTGCCGCTACCCATTGCAATGCCCACATCCGCCTGCTTCAACGCGGGAGAATCGTTTATTCCGTCGCCAACCATTGCCACGCAACCGCCGACTTTCTGAACGTTTTCTACTGCCTGCAATTTGTCTTGCGGCATTACATCTGCAACAAATTCTTCTATACCCACGCTCTGTGCAACGGCGCTTGCGGTGCGTTGCGCGTCGCCCGTAAGCATGGCGACTCGCATATTCCGCGCTTTTAATAAAGCCACAGCTTCGCTACTGACATCTTTTACCGTATCGGCAACGGCAATCAAAGCCAAAACAGAGTTTTCATCTGCAAGATAAATTACAGTATTGCCTTTATCAGACAGATTTACTACAGCTGAATTTATATCCTTACCTGTTTTCAAGCCGTCAACAAGCTTTTTGTTTCCTAAAAAATATTTTTTTCCGCCATAATAAGCCGTTGCGCCTTTACCTACAATATATTCAAATTTTTCTGTTTCAAAACCGTCCGGTTCATATTCTGTTATACATTTTGCAAGCGGATGATTTGAATTTTTTTCTATACCGGAAGATAGTTTTAACGCCCAATCCTTTTTGCATTCAAACGTAAGAATCTCGGTAACCTTGGGTTTACCCTCTGTAATAGTAGCGGTTTTATCCATCAATACCGCATTTACAGAGCAGGTTTTTTGCAAACTTTCAGCATCTTTATATAAAATACCGAGTGACGCCCCTCTGCCCGTTGCGGTCATTATTGCGACAGGCGTAGCAAGTCCCAAAGCGCATGGACAGGAAACGACAAGAACGCTTATTGAATAAGTCACGCAGTGCTCAGGAACGAAACCTCCGTCAACAATTAACCAAATTACAAAAGTAATTAAAGCTATTATAACCACTGCAGGAACAAAAATACCGGCTACCTTATCGGCAAATTTTTGAATAGGCGCCTTACTTGCCCCTGCTTCGCGTACCATTTTAATTATTTTAGAAAGAGTTGTATCCTTACCAACCCGTTCGGCGCGCATTTTTATTAAACCGCTTTTTATCAGCGAAGCCGAAGTAACCGAATCGTTTTCAGCAACTTCCACAGGCAGGCTTTCGCCTGTTATCGCACATTTATCTACAAATGCGTTACCGCTGATTATCAGTCCGTCTACAGGCATATACTCGCCTTGCTTTACAATTAATATATCGCCCTCTTTTACTTCTTTAATCGGTACCGTCTTTTGTGCGCCGTCAACTTCCAAAGTTACGGTATCGGGAGCAAGTTTGAGTAATTTTTCTATTTCGGAACCTGTTTTTTTCTTTGATTTCTCTTCAAGCCATTTACCGACCGTTACCAAAGTCAGAATCATTGCGGCGGATTCAAAATGCAGATTCATAGCATTATGCGCGGAATCAATGCCGCAGAAAATCAAAACTGTTAGAACGACCGAATAAATAAACGACACGCCTGACCCCAATGCGACAAGGGTATCCATATTCGGTACTCTTTTAAATACGGCAACGGCGCCGTTTTTAAAAAATTTATAATTAACTCCTATAATAACAGCGGAAAGAAGCGCCTGATATAAGGCAAACCACCTCTCATTCCCATTATGAGGGTCAATGAAAAACGGAACGGGCGCCCCCAACATATGCCCCATAGAAACATACATTAAAGGAACAAGAACGCAAAGCGAAATCATAAAGCGCACAAAAAGCTGTTTATCTGAGCTTTCCTGCTTTTCCTGAGGTTCTTTACCCTCGGCGTAAATGCCGTAACCAAGCGATTTAACCGTTGAAAATATATCTTTTTCACTAACAACATCGCTATCGAAATCTATATCAATGCATTTACCCATAAGGCTGACTTCGCATTTGTTTACGCCGTCTAATTTATTTACCGCCCTCTCTATGCCAGATGAACACGCAGAGCACGTCATACC
>RYWC01000006.1 GCA_003979335.1 Clostridia bacterium | reverse complement strand
TCTTTTACAACTTTCAAAATAAATTCTTCCGCAGAAACAGTTTCTTTATTTTCAGTTCCGCGCTTATTTACGTTTACGGTTCCGTCTTCCGACTCTTTATCTCCCACCACAATAACATAAGGCGTCTTTTCAAGCTTGGCTTCCCTTATTTTATAGCCGATTTTCTCATTGCGCTTATCCACTTCGCACCTTATGCCGACATAACCGAGCTTTTTCGCTATCTCCTCGGCATACCCAAGCGTTCTGTCCGTTATAGGAAGTATTTTAACTTGCGTGGGGCACATCCACAAAGGGAACGCGCCGGCATACTTTTCTATCAGAAGAGCAAGCGTCCTTTCATAACAACCTATTGAACTGCGGTGAATGACGTAAGGCGTCTGCTTTGTTCCGTCAACGTCAACGTACTGCATTTCAAAGCTATGCCCTGCAGCAAAGTCTATTTGAATGGTTATAAGCGTGTCTTCTTTTCCGTAAACGTTCTTGGCTTGGATGTCGAGCTTGGGTCCGTAGAACGCAGCTTCGTCGTCGGCTTCGACATAATCGAGTTTCAAGTCGTCCAAGATGACTTTCATCATACTTTCAGTCTTATTCCACGCTTCATCGTCGTCGATATATTTGTCCGACTTTGATTTACCGCGTTTTGAAAAACGGAATGTAACGTCGTTTCTCATACCGAGCGCTTCCAAAATATAATACGACAGGTCAAGACAGCACTTGAATTCCTCTTCAACCTGCTCTTTTGTACATATTATATGACCGTCGGAAAGCGTAAACTGTCTCACCCTGATAAGACCATGCATTTCTCCCGAAGCTTCTTTTCTGAATTCCGTAGCTGTTTCGGAATAGCGGCAGGGTAAATCGCGGTATGATTTAAGCCCGTTTTTAAAAATCTGGTATTGGAACGGACAAGTCATAGGGCGCAAAGCCATAATTTCTTCGCCCTTGGGGCTTTCGCCGTTTTTATCGACTTCGCCCAAAATAAACATTTTATCGCGATAGTGCGACCAGTGGCCCGAAATCTTATACAAATCTGATTTTGCCATATTGGGGGTCTTGGTTATCATAAAGCCGCGTTTAGCTTCTTCGTCCTCGACAAAGCGAGTAAGTATCTGTAAAATTTTCGCGCCCTTAGGCATAAGGATAGGCAATCCCTGCCCCACTACGTCGCTCGTCATAAAGATTCCGAGGTCGCGTCCCAATTTATTATGGTCGCGTTTTTTAGCTTCTTCTGCGGCTATAAGATATTCCTCTAACTGAGCTTTTTTCTCAAACGCAGTTCCGTAAATACGGGTAAGCATTTTATTCTTTTCGTTTCCGCGCCAATATGCGCCGGTGAGCGAAGTCAGTTTAAAAGCCTTAATTTTTCCAGTGTTCGGCAAATGAGGACCTCTGCAAAGGTCGGTAAACGAACCTTGTTTATAGAATGAAATTACCGCGTCTTCGGGCAAATCTCTGATAAGCTCTTCTTTGTATTTTTCACCGTATTTGTGCATAAGCTTCAAGGCTTCTTCACGGGGCAGTTCAAAACGCTCTATTACGGTTTTGGAGTTAATTATTTTCTGCATTTCCGTTTCGATTTTAGCAAAATCCTCCTGTGTTATGGGAGTTTTAAAATCGATATCGTAATAAAATCCGTTTTCGATAACGGGGCCTATAGCAAGTTTGCAAGTAGGGTAAATATTTTTCAGCGCCTGCGCAAGAACATGCGCGCAGGTATGACGGTAAACTTCAAGCCCTTCCCTTTCTTTTAATGTAACAATTTCCAGCATATCGCCGTCGTTGAGCGTGTGCGACAAATCGCAAAGCTCTCCGTTTACTTTTGCCGCGACTGCCGAACGGGCAAGTCCTTCGCTTATCGTTGCCGCGACTGCCGCACAGCTTGCGCCGTTTTCCGCTTCGATTACGTTTCCGTCTTTTAATACGACTTTCATATATATCTCCTCCGAATAAAAAAATCCTTAAACGATAGTATCGTTTAAGGACGCAAAATCATTTAATGCGCGGTTCCACCTTAATTGCCTTTGCAAAATGCAAAAACCTCTTTCCGGTTACCTGAATTTGTTTAAAGTGGTTTCCCGTTATCCTTATAATTATGCGGCTTCCATCGCCCCGCACTCGCTGTGAATTCATCGGCGGTACTTGTCTTTATTCAAGTATTTATATATTAGTACAATTAAACATTTTTGTCAACGCTTTTATCGGAAAATTATTTGCCATTTTTACACATAAACTGTATAATTAAACGTAATTGAAATCAATAAGGAAACAAAACTATGGCGTATACCGATTTCGGCAGAGTAGAAAAAAAATGGATAAAATATTGGGACGAACACAAGACGTTCCATACCGATTTATACGACTTTTCCAAACCAAAATACTACGTTCTGGATATGTTCCCCTATCCGTCGGGTTCGGGACTTCATGTCGGACACCCCGAAGGATATACCGCGACGGATATTCTTGCAAGAATGAAAAGAATGCAGGGATTTAACGTCCTCCATCCTATCGGTTTTGACAGCTTCGGTCTTCCTGCCGAACAGTTTGCCATAAAAAACAGGCAATAATCCCGAGGGCTTCACCCAAAAAAATATAGAAACTTTCACTAAGCAGTTAAAAATGCTCGGGCTTTCTTATGATTGGGAACAGACGGTTTCAACCTGCGACCCATCGTATTATAAATGGACGCAGTGGATTTTCAAACAGCTTTACAACGAAGGGCTTGCGCGATATGTGGAAACACCGGTAAATTGGTGCGAAGAACTTGGTACGGTACTTGCAAACGATGAAATAATTGACGGCAAAAGCGAGCGCGGCGGTTATCCCGTAGTGCGTAAAAATATGAAACAGTGGGTCATTGATATAAACAAATATGCCGAAAAACTTTTGGAAGGACTTGAAAAAATAGACTGGCCCGAATCTTCTAAAACCGCGCAAAGAAATTGGATAGGCAAATCTGTCGGCGCGGAAATCGACTTTAAAGTTGCCGACACCGAGGAAAAGTTTACAATATTTACTACCCGTCCCGATACTGTTTTCGGCGCAACATACTGTGTTTTAGCGCCTGAGCATAAACTTGTAGACAAAATTACAACCAAAGAACAAAAGGCCGATATAGAACAATATAAACGCGTTTGCGCAATGAAGTCGGACCTTGAAAGAACGGAATTGAGCAAGGAAAAAACAGGCGTGTTTACAGGCGCGTTTGCAATTAACCCTGCAACCAATAAACAAATACCCGTTTATATTTCAGACTACGTTCTTGCCTCTCACGGCACGGGTGCAATTATGGCTGTGCCTGCGCACGATACGCGCGATTACGAATTCGCAAAAAAATTCGGTATCGATATTATTCAGGTTCTTGAGGGCGGAAATATTTTAAAAGAAGCTTATACAGACGACGGCGTCCACATTAATTCGGAATTTTTAAACGGACTTAATAAGCAGGAAGCAATAGATAAAGCGTGCAAATGGCTTGAAGAAAAGCGCTGCGGCAAAAAGGCTGTTACTTATAAACTGCGCGAATGGATATTCGCACGTCAGAGATATTGGGGCGAACCTCTTCCTATAATTCATTTGGAAAACGGTGAAATAGCAGTTCTTGACGACAGTGAACTTCCCCTCACTCTCCCTGCAATGAAAGATTATAAAGCCCATGGCGGCAACGCGCCGCTTGAAAATGCAAGTGATTGGGTAAACGTTACTTACAAAGGCAGAAAGGGCAGACGTGAAACAACAACAATGCCCGGGTCGGCGGCGTCAAGTTGGTATTTTTTAAGGTATTGCGACCCCAATAACGATAAGGAGTTTGCTTCGGCTGAACTTCTTAACCATTGGATGCCCGTAGACTTCTATATGGGCGGCAAAGAACACCTTGTGGGACACTTACTTTACTCCCGTTTCTGGAATAATTTCCTTTATGAAAATGGATTGGTTCCTTGCAGAGAACCGTTTAAAAAGCTTTTCCATCAGGGACTTATTTTGGGCGAAGACGGCAACAAAATGTCAAAAAGCTTAGGCAACGTAATTAATCCCGACGATATAGTATCAGCGTACGGCGCGGACGTTCTAAGGATGTATGAAATGTTTATGGGACCCGTTGCAGACAGCAAGCCGTGGTCTACCGCCAATATTGAGGGCGTTAAAAAATTTATAGACAGAATTTACAGGCTCTACTGCGAACTTGATGTAATCACCTCCGCCCCCAATAAAAATCTTGAAAAAATTTATCACCAAACGGCGAAAAAAGTCACTGAAGATTACGAAGCAATGAAAATAAACACCGCAATATCCCAAATGATGATTTTCGTGAATGCGGTTTATAAAGAAATTTCCGACGGCAACGGCTTCCCGAAAGAGTACGCCGAAGGCTTGATTAAACTTCTTAACCCTGTTGTACCTTTTATTACCGAGGAAATATGGACTACGGTTTTAAACCACACCGAAACAATCGCATATGAAAAATGGGTTGAATACGACCTGTCAAAATGCGGCGACGACTCAGTGGAATACGCAGTACAGGTAAACAGCAAAATCAAAACAAAAATTACCGTGCCTGCTGATATGGGCTCAGCTGAAATTGAAAAACTTGTAAAGCAAAATACAGAAATTGCTCCGCTTATTTCAGACAGGGAAATCAAAAAATTTATAATTGTCCCCAAAAGATTGATTAATATAATTTTATAATAAAAATATAGCCTGTTAATGTTGTATTTCATAGAATTTAAAGCAAGGGCGGTATAAAAGCGCCCTTGCTTTTTATTACGGTTACGCTATAATGAAACTACAATAAACAGCAATTTAGTGTGGATTAGATATGAAAAATACACAACAAAAAAGTATAAAACGGTATGCAAAAGTGGTTTTGATTGTCTCTTGTGTGTTTGCGGTCATTTCAAGTATTTTGTTTGTTGCTATGATATATGATTTACCGCAAATAATAAAAGGAAGGGCCGCAACAAAATACTTATATGAGAATGGTTTTGAAGTTGAAGCACATATTGAGAGCTATTTCACGAGCCATGCAGTGAATCAATATGGTACAAAATATGCGAGACGTTTTCATATAGTTTATGAGTATATCGATGAAGAAAACCATGTGTATAAGGACGAATATACAGATACTTTTACCTGTAAAACCAAAGAAGATTGGAATGAACGAGAGCAATATATTAAGCAAATGATTGCCGATGGAACAACAATGAAAATGCTTATTGCCGATAATGGATTGTGTTGTCTGTCTATTTATAAAGAATCATTAATTGGATATAAGAATTTAGCTTTATCAATTTCAGTAATTTCGGTTTCATCTGTTGTATTGGGATTAAGCATATTCGGTATTGTAAGACAATCTAAAACATTGCGGAGTTTGAGTAAATTCAAATAAGACAAATTTCAATTTATTGTTCCGAATATAGGAAAGAAAAAATATAATACACTATACTTTGGAAGCGAAAATAGTGCGTTATTTTCTTGCACACAAGAAAATCCCTATAACGGGTAAATTTTTGGCGGCGCTTTTATTTTGCAAAAATTGCGTAAAGTGTGTTTCCGGAAAAACTACCCCATCAACTGTCTTTTGGTTTCTTTTAACAATTGAAAGCAAAATTAAACCGCCCTTGCGACAAAAACGCAGGGCGGTTTTAAAAAAGTATTCAATTAAAGAGATTCGAGAGTTTTCACGACATCGCCGACAGTTTTAAGTTCGGTCACTTTTTCTTCGGGAATGGTTTTGCCCGTATTGTCTTCCAACGTCATTAAAAGTTCTACAACGTCAAGCGAATCAGCGCCTAAATCTTTGACTATTTCGCTATCCTCGCTGATTTTCGATACGTCTATATTGAGCTGTTCGGCAAGCAATTTTGCAACTTCTTCAAACATATTAAATTCTTCCTCCTTCAAGTCTATAAAAATTTTACTATATATCTGCGGCGCCTGTCAAGCGCCGTTATGAAATATTTTCCATACCGTTGCTTAGCCGACGGTTTTTTTAGTTGATACCTGCTTTAAAGAAAGACCTATACGCTGTTTTTTCTTATCAAGCGTTATAATTACGGCTTTAACCTGCTGCCCTACCTTTAAAACGTCCGACGGATGTTTTATAAATCTGTCGGTAATTTCCGAAATATGAACCAAACCGTCCTGATGTACGCCGATATCGACAAACGCTCCGAAGTCTATTACGTTGCGCACCGTCCCGTCTACAATCATACCGACTTCAAGGTCGTCTATGCTCATAATATCTTTCCGCAATTGTCTTTGGGGCAGGCTATCCCTTATATCTCTTCCCGGTTTAACCAATTCAGAAATTATATCGTTCATAGTCGCCTTGTCAAGTCCGCAATATTCCGCCGCCTTATCTTCGCCGTATGCTTTAATTTTTTGAGGCAATTCGGCAAGTTTACCGTCTCTTACGTCTTTATCGGCATAACCGAAAAGCGAAAGAAGCTTTTCCGCTTTTTCATACGATTCGGGGTGAACCGCAGTATTATCCATTATATTTTTGCCGTCAGGGATACGTAGGAAACCGGCACACTGTTCGTAAGCTTTTGCTCCGAGTTTCGAAACTTTCAAAAGCTGAGCACGCGCAGTGAATTTGCCGTTTTCTTCGCGGTAAGCGACAATATTTTTAGCAATACCGGAATTAAGACCGGCAACATATTTTAAAAGCGAAACGCTTGCGGTATTCAAATCAACGCCCACGCTGTTTACACAGTCTTCAAGAACGCCGCCCAAAACGCTGTCAAGCCTCTTTTTGTCCATATCGTGCTGATACTGACCTACTCCTATGGATTTAGGGTCTATTTTAATAAGTTCAGCCAAAGGGTCCTGCAAACGTCTTGCTATGGAAATTGCAGAACGACGGGTTAAATCATAGTCGGGGAATTCTTCCACCGCCAAAGGACTTGCCGAATAAACGGACGCGCCCGCTTCGCTGACAACCGCGTACGATACGCCGTCTACCTCTTTAAGAAGTTCGGCAACAAAAATTTCGGTCTCTTTGCTCGCAGTTCCGTTGCCTATGGAAATTATGTCAACCTTATGCTTAGAAATAAGGTCTTTCATTATCTTTTTAGCGCCCTCGATATCATTTTTCGGGGGAACGGGATAAATGACGGATGTATCAAGGACTTTGCCCGTCTCGTCAACGACAGCAACTTTACAGCCTGTACGGTACGCAGGGTCAAGCCCCAATGTTACCTTGCCTTTAACAGGCGGCTGCAAAAGAAGCGGACGAAGATTTACTTCAAACATTTTAATAGCCTGTTCGCTCGCCCTGTCGGTAAGTATAGCGCGGACTTCACGCTCAACAGAGGGTTGAATAAGCCTGTCGTAACCGTCGTCTGCGGCGTCTTCGATAAGTTTGGCGCAATCCGCATTGCCGTTTGATTTCAGATATTTTGCCATACAAACACGCTTTGCAATTTCAGGGTTAAAATAAATTTTTGCTTTCAGGCAATCCTCTTTCTCGCCCCTGTTAATAGCAAGTATTCTATGGTTTTTGATTTCGGGAAGTATCTCCGAATAATCGGCGTACATTGCATACGTCCCTTTTTCATCGTCCTTAACCATTTTAACTTGCATTTCACCGTGGTTTTCAAGCAATCCGCGCAGTTTCTTTCTCAATTCCGCGTTATCCGAAATAACTTCGGCGATTATATCTTTAGCGCCAGAAATTGCATCCTCGGCTGTCGCTACACCTTTTTCTTCGTCGACATGTTTTACCGCCTCGGCATAAGGGTCGCCTTCCTGCGCAAGAATAAATTCCGCAAGTGGCTGTAAACCTTTTTCAATTGCGACGGACGCCCTTGTCTTTTTCTTTTGTTTGAAGGGTCTGTAAATGTCCTCAACTTCCGTCATCGTCTGCGCGGCGTCAATTGCGGACTGTATTTCTTCCGTCATTTTGCCCTGTTCGGTTATAGAATTTGCAACTTCCTGCTTGCGCTTTTCAAGGTTTTTCAGATACTCGTATCTGTCGTTGAACGCACGCAGAACCTGGTCGTCAATCGCGCCCGTCATTTCTTTACGGTAGCGCGCGATAAAAGGAATTGTGTTTCCCTCGTCCAAAAGCTGTAAAATGTTTCTTACATGGTCGGGGCGCAAATTAAATTCTTCGGTTAACTGTTGTGAAATTTCCATTTTATTTCTTCAAGCCTTTTAAATATGTTTTTTGTTCGACTGTAAGTCTCAGACTTTCAGTCGCCTTTTGAATTGCTTTGTTATGTGTTTTTTTATCGGTAAATTCGCAATTTATATTGTTTTCAAGAAGTTTTACCGCATAATCGTAGTGTTTTACAAGCAGTTCCGCAATAAGCCATGCCGCCGCCATATGTACATAATAGTAATTCTGCGTGTCAGCTTTTTTTACGGATTGAACAACAAGCTGCAAGTAGTCCTCTTTGACGTAAAAATGTAAAAGCGTCGTAAGGGCAAACCGTTGATAAAACTCTTTATCCGTTTCAAGATATTTTTCAATATACGGCAAAAATTCGTCTTTATGCTTGTCTATGCACTTCGGTGCAAAACAATCGCATGTCGCCCAATTATCAATAAGGTTCACACAAGTGTCCGAATATTTGATAAATTCCTCATAAGGCAATAATGATACAGCAGTAAGCTTGACAAAAGTTACTTCGTAATAATCGTCAGGAACACCCAATATACTTTCGACATTAGTCTTATATTTTTTTGCGATTTTTCTCAAAGTCGGTATTCGTACGCCTAAAACGTTGATTTTATCATTTTTCAACAGCTTTTTATTAAAGTCTGCGTAACTTTTTTCGGAGCAACTTTCAAGTTCGCCCAAAAGCTCTTGATAAAGCACCAATCCATACCTCATGTTTAAAACTGACGTTTGCAGGACTTGTAGACGGTAGTTTTTCGTAAACAACGCTTATATCGGCAAAACGGCTTTCAAAAATTTCCGCCGCCCTGCCGCCGTTTAATATTATATAATTTATTTTTGAGTTTTGCAATAGCTTTTTTATATCGGCAACCTTGAAATTTTTAATTTCGCTGTCCTTTGAACCGATAATTTCGCATTCGGTTACCATATCCCACAGCGCTATTTTCCGTCTTTTTAAAAAATCTTTCTTTAAATCAACTGTTTCAGGGACTTCCTCGCCGAAAAAACCGCAAACGATTTTCCAGAAGCGGTTACGCGCGTTGCCGTAATAAAATTCAACCTGCCTGCTTTTTACCGACGGAAAACTTCCTAATATCAGCAATTTACTATCATCGAATATAACAGGGTCGAACCCGTATTTCACTCCGTCCATATTACAGCGGCTTGTCCACAGCGCCTACAAGCGAAACGGCTTTTTTATCATAATTGAAATTTACGGCTGCGGCTTCAAGCACATCGTCAAGAGTGACTGCGTTAATCTTATTAACTCTGTCTTCAAAATCGTATATTCTGCCGCTGTATAAAAGTTCTTTGCCGAATAACAGCATTTGCGAACTTGTGCTTTCCTGCGCAAAAATCGAGGACGAAACAAGCTGTTCTTTACCTCTGATAAACTCCTCGTGCGAAATATTTTTCTTTTTTATGTCGTCGATACATTTATATATTGCGTCTACGGAGCTTTTGTACTTTTCCGCATTAACTCCGGCATAGACTGACAGCGCGCCCGTTTCTGCATAGGACGAAACGTAAGAATATACGGTATATGCAAGTCCCAGTTCTTCCCTCACCGTCTGAAATAAACGCGAAGAAACTCCGCCGCCGAGAATTGTGTTCATAATCTGAGTCGCGTCATAAAGCTTGTCGTATCTTTTTACGGAAGGGAAAGCAATGCCTATGTGCACCTGTTCAATGTCCTTGTGTTTATAAAGAGACTTGCATTTAAGGTCTACTTTAACTTCGCCGCGTTTACAACAACGCCTGTCCATCCCCGAAAAATATTTTAAAACCATATCTTCGGCAAGTTTTATATCTATATTTCCCGACATTGAAATTACTATATTATCGGGAACATAATGCTTTTCCAAATATGCCGCTATATCCGATTTTGTAAAACCTGAAACATTGCTTTTAGGTCCTAAAATATTTCTGCCGTAACCCCTTTCCCCGTAAAATGCCTGCGACAAAAGGTCAAGACATAAATCGTCGGGAGTGTCTTCATTCATATTTATCTCTTCGATAATTACGCCCTTTTCCCTTTCCATCTCTTCTTCGGGAAAAGTACTTTCAAGAAATATATCCGCAAGAATTTCAAACGCTTCTTCCGCATGTCCAGTAGTAGACTTTGCATAATAGCAAGTCATATCTTTACCCGTAAAAGCGTTCATCTGCGCGCCTATTCTATCCATTTCGTCGGAAATCTGGAAAGAAGTACGTTTTTTTGTGCCTTTAAAGGTCATATGCTCGATAAAGTGGGAAATACCGTCCTCTTTATCGTTCTCCTGTGAAGCGCCCGTGTGAACCAAAATACCCATAGTTACGGACATAAGTCCCGACATCTGATTGACAATAAGCTTCAAACCGTTGTCAAGCGTTTTAAAATGTACCATTATTCTCCTATCATACGAGAAATATTTTCGGCCTTGAAGCCGTTTTCTCTTATGTAATTTAAAATTTCGGGAAGAGCCTGCACCGTAACGTCTTTGGGGTGCATCAAAATGAACTCGCCCGCTTTTAGATTTTGTGTAGCGCGTTTTTTGATAAGATTTACATCCTTATCGCGCCAATCGATTGTATCTCTGCTCCACATTATAACCTGCATTTCCAAAGAAGCGCAAGCAGATAACGTGTTTTCCGAATATGCGCCCGACGGAGGCGCAAATAATTTAATTTTTTCGCCGCAAATCATTTCCAAAAGCTTTACGCTCGGACGGATTTCCTGAAGATTGGCTTCATATGACATTTTTGAGTGGTCTTTATGGAAATAACCGTGACTGCCGAGTTCATGACCGCGCTTAAAAATTTCACGCACGCAATCAACATTATCGTCAGCCCAGCTTCCGCCTATAAAAAACGTAGCCTTGGCTTCATACTCGTCAAGCAAATCCAAAATTTTTATAACGTTGGGCGTATTTTCGTAAATATTGAAAGTAAGCCCGACCATACCGTCCTCTTCTTTGCCGTTGCTGTAAAGGTTGGTATTATCGTATATAACCGCGGCTGCGTTTCCGCTGAAATACCCTATAAGCGATACGCAGGTTATCACAAGCATTAAAGTAAGATTTGTTAAAACGGTAAGTAATTTGCTTTTCAATAGTTTACCCCTAAAAACGAATACTATTTATTAAATATAATATTACGCTTTAAGGTTGCGTATTCAATTGGACAAGCCGATTAATAAAGCAAAATTATTTTAGTTTAATAAAAGTTACGCCTGTTTCACCCTCGCCGTAGTTGCCGAGGCGGAAACTTTCAACATTACGGTGCTTTTTAAGATGTTGTGTAATCGCGTTTTTCAGTTTTCCTGTGCCTACGCCGTGTATAATTTTTATTTCTTCAAGATTATCGGTAACAGCTTTATCAATAAAATTATCCAATTCGTAGAGCGCTTCTTCAACTGTTAACCCGAGTACGTTAATTTCAAGCAAAGGCGAAGATTTTGAAAATTTTTTTACAATTTTTATATTCTTCGGCTTTTCCGCCTCTTTTCCCACAATTAAAAGCTCGTTGAATTTAACGTGCATTTTTAAACTTCCGCAGGAAACTTCTGCTTCGCATTTTGCATAATTAACGGAAAGCACCTGACCTTTGCAGTCCATAGGCTTGACATAAACAGTTATTCCCGATTTTATATTTTGCGATGAAGCAGGTTTATAGTCGGTAATCTGCCTTCTTTCTTCATCTTCTTCAAACGCGCTGTCAACAAGCTTATTTTTAAGTGTACGCGCTGTTATAAGGTCTGATTCTTTTAACTCTTCCTTTTTGAAAATCTCTTCTATTGCCGCAAGAATTTCCTCAGCCTGTTCCGTTCTTTCGGCTATGATTCTTCGGCTTTCAGACCTTGCCGAACGGTTTATTTTGTCTTTTTCACGATTAAGTTCGTTAATCTGCGAATTCACTTTTGCAAGCTTTTGTTTCCATTCGGTTTCCATTGCCGATACTTCCGCAAGTTTTCTCTCTGCTTCGATACGGCTTTCTTCCGCACGGCGAACTACATTTTCAAAACTTCTCGCGCCATCGGACAAATAGCTTTCCGCATCTTTTAAAATAGCACTATCCATTCCGAGTCTTCTTGAAATAGCAAGCGCGTTGCTTGCGCCGGGAAGCCCGATTTTTATTTTATAAAGCGGTTTCAAAGTTTCGGAATCGAACTCCATACTTGCGTTTTCTATTCCGCCGACAGTATAAGCAAACTCTTTTAAAGGTGTATAATGCGTCGTTATTACCCCTTTGGAGCCGCAATTCAGAAGATGTTTTACAACAGCTTTTGCTATTGCCTGCCCCTCATCGGGGTTGGTTCCTCCGCCCAATTCGTCAATTAATACCAAACTGTTTTTGCCTGCCCCGTTGCAGATTTGTATTATATTTGTAAGGTGCGACGAAAATGTGGACAAACTTTCTTCAATACTTTGACTGTCGCCGATATCCGAATAAACTTCCGAAAATACTCCGACAGAACTTCCTTCCGCCGCAGGAATAAACAGTCCGCAAGCCGCCATTAAGCAAAACAAGCCGCATGTTTTTAAAGTGACTGTTTTTCCGCCCGTATTGGCTCCGCTTAAAAGCAAAAAATTATATTTTCCGCCGAGCTCAACAGAAACGGGCACAACGGTATTTTTATCGATTAAAGGATGCCTGCCTTTAATAATATTGATATAGCCCCTGTCGTTTACTTTTGGTTTTGCGCATTTGAGCGAATAGGAATACTCAGCTCTTGCAAAAACGCCGTCAAGTTTGCAAAGCACATCAATATCCGCTAACAATTGCTCATACATATCCCCGACGCGGTTTGACAGACCCTTTAAAATATTTTCTACTTCTTCTCTCTCGTCTACGGTAAGCGCTATAAGCTCGTTGTTGAGCTCTAAAATATATTCGGGCTCTATAAAAAATGTCGCGCCTGTTTTAGAACGGTCATGCACGAAACCTTTGACGTGATTTTTATGCTCTGCTTTGACGGGAACCACATATCTGTCGTTCCTAATCGTAACTATACCGTCCTGCAAGTATTCCGAGTATTTTCCCGAAGAGTATTCTGCAAGTTTATCGCGGATTTGCGAATTAAGATTTTTAATCTTGGTGCGTATTGCGTAAAGCCTTTCGCTTGCATTGTCGCTTACGCCGTCAACGGAAATAATTTTTGAAAAAATATCGCATTCAAGACTGTTATCGAAATATAATTCGCGTATTAAAGCTTTTACAAGCGGTAAATCGTCTTCGCACTTTGTTATCCCTTCGTAAACAGTTCTTGCTGAACGTAAAAGCGCCGCGCAGTCCAAAAGTTCCGCGCACGATAAAACCGACCCTTTGCAGGCGCGCGCAAGCTCGGAAGATACGTCGTTAAATCTTTCTATTTTACCAACGCCGTAGGTGAAAAGCAGTTTGTCGCATTCTTCCGTCATATCCAGCTTCTGCCTCACTTCTGACAAATCGTCGGACGGAGTATACGCCAAAACTGCCGCTTTACCGCCGTCAAGCACGGCAAAGTCTGCAACGGACGATAAAATTTTATTCAGTTCCAGTCTTTCCAAAGCGTTATTGTTCATAAATCAGTTAATCGGCTGAACGGAATGACCGTTCGTATAATCGGAAAAATATTTTTTCAGTTTTTCGCAGTTTCCCGTCAATTTAATGAGTTCTTCCGGATTTGTTTGTAATGTGCAGTCAACAATCGCGCCCGTCTCGCAGGTCGCCGCTAAATTTGCGCAATTGTACAATTCAAACCGGCATTCGGATGTTCTGTATCGCCTGAGCGGAAATTTTCTTCTGTTTTCATCGGTCAGCACATAATTATCGCGTTTGTCGCATGATGCGCATTTTCTTTCGAACGGGCAATAAATTAAATCCATTACTTTCAAGCCGCCGCAAACAAGGCTGAATGTATTTGCCTTTATTAACGGTCTTTGTTCACCAATCGTAAGTTCTTTCGAAAGCGCGATGTATTTTGACGGACACTCGTTCACGCTTACAGAATTCGAAATATTCAGTCCCGTGCCTGTAAATAACGGTTTTTTAAGTTCTTCGGCAAGCTTGAACCCGTAAACGCCGTCACAGTAAATACCGTCAAAATCTTTAATGATTTCTTTTAACCTTTCAATTTCCGCGCCTGTCAAAAACGGCGGCAGATATATAAACTTTTCGCCTTTGAAATTCTTAAAAAGCTCTTCTCTTACGTTAAAATCTGAAAGTTTCAAAATACCTATCTGTGCCGAAACGTTGCAAAGATTAGTGCAAATTGCCGAAATTTTACAATTATTTTCATTCTCTATTGTCGGAATTATATAGTTATGTTCGTATTTCACGTTCTTGCTGTGTGAAATTCTTTCAAAATATTCTTTAAAAACTTTGCGCCTGAACGCATTCAGGTCAGAAATCTTTATAAAAACGCCGTCCGTTTCGATTGTTTCAAAATATATTTCAAAAGGGTACTTATCCACTTTTGAAAACGCAGTTTTAATGTCTCCTTCAACAATAGGTCTGCTTTCGGCTTTTTCAAGCGTGTTTTCACTGAAAAAGGCGACCCCGTTCACTGTAACAGCGGATTTTTTACCTGCATAAAACTCACATTTTAAAGTAATTGGAATAGATTTTTTTAACGAAAGCAGTTTTTCATTGAGCAACGTGTCTGTTGTTATAAAAACTTTGTCGCCGTTTTTCAGGCGAAACTTTGAAGATAAAACAAATCCGCTCTTTTCCTGTCCGCCGTAAACGGCGCCGCATATTTCTTTACCATCTCTTAAAATTTTAAAACAGTCGCCGCTGTTAAACTTTCCGTTGCCCTGACATATATATTTGCCGTTTAAAACTTTCACTGTACCGACAAATTCACCTATATGCCCCTGCACGGCAGAAGAAATTAAAGACTTATCCTGACCGAATGCAAGCCCCTTAGTATAATTACCTCGGTTATAAGTGCGTTTTAAATCGCTTAAACCACCGTTATCATTTGCGCCGGCAAGCAAATTTTTGTAATATTTGACAGCCGCCGCAACATATTCAGGGCGGCGCATTCTGCCCTCTATTTTAAAAGAATATACTCCTGCTTCTTTTAAATCTTCAATCGCGTTTCCTACGCTTAAATCGGAAAGCGACAGCCTGTACGCGCTGTCTTCAAACCCCTTACGGTCTATTGCATATTTTTTTCTGCAAGGCTGTTTGCATTTACCACGGTTTCCGCTGTTGCCTCCGGCAAACGACGAAAGATAGCATTGACCGGAAAAACATGTACAAAGCGCGCCCTGTATAAAAACTTCCGTTTCGATTATTTTTGCAATTTCCCTTATGTCAGCAAGGGATGTTTCCCTTGCCAGAATTACCCTGTCAAACCCGTATTCTTTAGCCACAGCCGCGCCGTAAACGTTGCAAACGCCTGCCTGTGTTGAAAGATGGATTATCATTTCGGGGAAATTTTTTTTCAAAAATCTGCCCAAAAATATATCCGAAACTATTATGGCGTCAGCGCCTCTGTTCCAGACCTCGATTGCCGTATCTATAAAGCTTTTAAGTTCGGAATCTTTGACAAGCGTATTCATTGCAACGTAAACTTTAACGCTGAAAGAGCGGCAGAAAGCTGAAATTTCTTCAAAGCTTTCAAAATCAAAATTTTCTGCCGAACTTCTTGCCGAGAATGCTTTCATTCCGAGATATATTGCGTCAGCGCCCGAATACACCGCGGCGTAAACGCTGTTTTTATCCCCTGCCGGAGCTAAAATTTCCGCCATTACTTTATGTACCCGAATTCTTCTATTATCCTTGCAACCGCGCCCTCATTGTTTGTTACGGTCACAAAATCAGCGGCGTTTTTAAGGGGCTGTACAGCATTGCCTACAGCAACGCCCAAACCTGCCGCCTCTATCATTGAAAGGTCGTTTAAATTATCGCCGACGGCAATAGTTTTTTCCATTGGTATACCGTATTTTTCGGCAAGAAATTTCAAAGCCTCTCCTTTATTATCGCTCAGCGGAGAAACTTCTACAAGCACTGAAGCGCTACACGTGACATCGTATTTTCTGCCTATCCTGTTGCACAGTTCCGCATAAAGCTCCGCCTGTTCATCCGGCGCTACAAGTACCGAAATTTTCTGGCAAAAAAGATTTTTTGCCGAAACAAATTCCGAAAGCTTTCCGTCAACGTGTTTTGCATCAATATTTACTATTTTTTCGTAAACTTTCAGATATTCGTTTTCTTTCGGGATGTCGGTATACATTACGTCGTCGCTATAAACGTTTACAGGGTGATTAAGTTCTTCTATGTTCCTGCATATTTCTGCCGCGTCGCCGCTTTCCATACCGCCGAATTTTATAATATTACCCGTCTCAATATCCGCTATCGCTGTGCCCTGATAAGCAATTACAAGACCCTTTAAGCCAAGTTCTCTTACCCTTGGCAAAATACTGCATAACATTCTGCCCGAACAGACTGCGAATATGCCGCCGTCTGAAACGTAATGTTTTACGGCTTTTTTTACTTCTTCAGGAATCTGCTGTTCGCTGTTAATAAGCGTACCGTCAAAATCTGAAACAATAAGTTTATAGTTTAATTTTTTCATAAGCTTTCTTTTAAATAATCGTAAATATTCTGCGCCGTCGCGCGTGAAATACCTTCAACAGACGCAAGTTCTTCCACACTTGCGTTAATTATTTTATCCAACGTTCCGAACTTTTCCAAAAGTGCTATTCTTCTTACTTTGCCTACGCCCGTAATTTCAGACAGCACGCTGTGCAAATTGCGCTTTGAGTGGATGTTTCTGAAATAAGTGATTGCAAACCTGTGAGCTTCGTCCCTTATTCTCTGTAAAGTTTTTAACGCATAGTCACGGTGTGAAATTTTAACGCTTTCTTCAGAATTCAGCGTAAATACTTCTTCCTCTCTTTTGGCAAGCGAAATAAGGTCTATTCCCGATATGCCCTTTTCATCAAAAATACTTTTTACCGCGGAAAGCTGACCTTTTCCGCCGTCTATTATAATCAGGTCCGGTTTAGGAAACTTGTCTTCCTCATCGCTTCCAAGTTTGTCAAGTCTGCGCAATAAAACTTCCTGTAAAGATGCAAAATCGTTCGCGCCTTCTACGGTTTTTATTCTGAATCGACGGTAACTGCTTCTTTCCGCCTCACCGTCGATAAAAACAACCATAGACCCCACTTTATCTACACCGCTTATGTTTGAAATATCGTAACATTCCATCCTGTCTCTTATACACATCT
>RYWC01000171.1 GCA_003979335.1 Clostridia bacterium | reverse complement strand
TCGGAACACCTCGCTGTTAGCGCATAAGCATTGCAAGCAAAGTCTTGTCAGAATTGCGTGCGGGCTTAACGGCGCACTCGTAAACTTCGCCCGTTTCCTTATCCACCGTGCGGACGAGAAAGCGCGTACCGGTAACGGGCTTGCCTTCGCCGTTGGTGAACTCGAAAGGTTCGGCGATGAAATCCGCCTTATCCTCGTTGCCGAACACAATATCCAAAACCGTGTAACCGCCTTTGTCGTTTTTATCGGGCGGCGCGATTTTGATTTTCACGTCCCTACCACGAACGTTGCCGCAGATGAAATACTCGGAATAGGTTTTGCCCTTATACTCGAATGCGCCCTTTTCTACCTTAATGTTGTTCTTTGCCATACTTTCTTTACCTCCCTGTTATGCGGATTTCTTTCCGCCCTTTTTTGCCGGCAACTTCGTGCCTTTTTCTCTGGAATACTTCTTCGCTTCCGATTTGGAAAGACCGGCGTCCATAGCCTGCTTGTAGCGGAACAGTCCGGCGTGGTCGCTCTGACACTGCAAGTAGCCCGAACGGAGTCCTGCTTCGTAGTCGCTCAAAGGCTGACCTTCTTTCTGTCCGTGCTGATGCACCTTTGCCCTGCGTTCCTCGACGTAGCTCGCCGCACGCTTGCTGGGGGTAGTCCAACGTCTTTCCGTATTGTAATTTGCCATATTCAAATCTCCTATTGATTTTAATATTGCCCGTGAAACCGATAGCACAGCTTATCTGTCAAACCGGCGCTGATATGTTTACTTTGTCGATCTGTTCGTGCGTAGGCGGCCACCTTTATGAAATTCACGCTGAACACAATCGCCGTTTATTTATGCGCCGTGTAACATTCGATTAGTTGAGTAGGCTTAAAAAGCCGTCGTCCGATTCGCTTTCCAAAAGAACTTGCTCGCCCTTTACAAGCGTGCCTTGCTCGTCGTAGTAACTCCTTACCAACCACAGTTCTGCGCCGAAGCCACAAGCGGTCTTGTAATCGAAATACGCACTTGCCTTGTCATCGTCGGCAAAGTATTTACTGCCGCGATTACACTCGACACGATAAAACTGCACGACGGCGTTCTTTTGCGCACCCTTCATCTTACACATTGTCTTTCTCCTTACTTGGTTTATTTTGTAGACGCTCATTCATAACCCCTACACTTATAGCCACGAAAACGGGCAAAAGTTTTCGGTCTTACAAAAAGTTTTTGAGTTTTTTATAAATTCGCGCCAATCTGTTGCTTATGCTGCATACCGCAACGACGTCGCTTGCCGCTATCTCTGATACCGTTTGTCTTTCAACAAACACGCGATTTAATAGGTCTTGTTGCGAGGGTAACAGTTGCGAAATAGCTTCTTGTAACTGCTCGTTTTCCATACCGCCGAAAATCTCATCGAAATTGTATTCGTCGGTATAAGACGGTTCGACATTCATTTCGGTAAGCGTTTCCAACGAAACGTGCCTGCGAGTTTCACGGCGATTTCCGTACTTTTCTTCCTTATCCATTTCAATCAAAAGGTCGTAAAGCTTGTCCTCTACTTCCACGACACTTTTTGTTCCGTCTGCAAATTTGTAAGTATAAGTTTTCATATTTTGCCAGAACTTGACGGCAAAGATGCGGAAGTAATGAAGTCCATAATTAAAACTTTCGGGTTGAAGGGAGTAAGTAAATGAAACAGAAAATAGAACCAGCGTATGAAATTCAAGTCAATGGTATGCCGGACTACGGCAAAATACCCAAAGCAACTTTAGAGCCAATAGCAAAGAAGTTTCTTGAGAATATTCTCAAATGGCAAAATGAAAAGAAATCGGAGGATTAAATATGGAAGAAGTACGCAACAGTCAAGGCAAGCTCGTGTGCCGTGTAGATAAATCGAGCAAAACCGTCCAGATAGTATTGAAAGGCTGCACAACGCTTATATGCTTTTCAGACGACGGACAAATCAGCGTAACCAATAAAGATAAAGCGGCGTAGATAGCCGTAACAACTTAATAATATCCGCAGACCGCAAGACGGCAATGGAAACAAATCTCAATCGTTTCTATGCCGTCTTTTAGTTTGCGGAAAATTCGGCTCTGCGGATTTAACTACAAAATTCAAGGAGTCAAAATATGAAAACTTATACTTACAAATTTGCAGACGGAACAA
>RYWC01000170.1 GCA_003979335.1 Clostridia bacterium | reverse complement strand
AGATGTGTATAAGAGACAGGCCGTAACTTATGACGGAGGCAAGCATGCGCCTATCGGCGTACCTACTTTCAGCGGAGCTTCGGGCGTGCCCGATATTCAGCCTTACTTTGTAATAACGGACGGCGACGGAAATACGCTTGCCGACAACACCAAAGTAATTAACGCAGGCGTCTACAAAATCACCTATAAACTGAGGGGCGGCGATGCAGGCAACTACGAACTTAAAGACGGCGAGCAGACTTTCACGGTCAAAAAAGCGGCTTTAACGGTATCTGCGGAAAACGCAAGCGTTACCTACGGTGCTACGGCGCCTAAGTATAATGCGACGTTCACGGGCTTTATAGCGGCGGACGCGGCAATCGAAACCCAACTAAAAGCAGACGGAATGCTCGGACAGTGGCTTATCTGCGGCTATGTGAATACGACCGTCCCCGGCTCGTACGCCATAACGGTTGATAAGCAGTGGCTTGCGGACTACCTGAAAAATTACGAAGTTTCTTCAACGGACGGAGTATTGCAGGTAACTCCTGCGGCAGGCGTCCTCATATGGCAGGGCGGCACTCCCAACGGTATCGGCTTCGTTTATAACGGTCAGCCGTGCTTGCCGAAAGCTTATTATTACACCGACCCTGCGGAAACCAACCCCCACAGTCTTACGGTAACTGTCTATAAAACGCGGCAGGATGCCGAGAACGGAACAAACCCCGTGACGGCGGTAAGCGCAGGCGTGTATTTCGCAAAAGCTTCGGGCGGCGACGGCACTCATACGTTTGCAAATTCCATCGAAGAATTTACCGTAGCCAAACTTGAAATTACAGTAAACATCAAAGATTTGTCGTTCACCTACGGCGAAGTGTTTGATACGAATATTTCCTCTCTGCTTGCGGAAAATGCAGGCTGGACTTTCGGCGGTAACAACCGTCCCGTACCGGGCGAAGATTTGGGCATAGAAATTGCGTTAACCGCGTCAAGCGGCGACTGGGCGGACGGTTTCCTCAATGCAGGGAATTATGTAACATCGGGAAGCTGGAACGTCGTCGGCAATAACGACCTTGAAAACAACTATGTTGTGACGTTCGTCGGAAGCGACGGCGAGGACGGCAGGTTAGAGGTTAAAAAGGCGGAAATAACGGTCGATATAGAAGAAAACGCAGACGGTTACAACTACCTTGAAGATTTTATAAGCCGCGGCGGTATCTACCACGTCAAAGACCTTAAAGATTTCCTTAATTTCGCAGGCAGTCAAAGCGCGAATGTAAATATCAAATACAGCGCAACCCCTTATAAATTCGAAGAGGGTGTTGACGACGGAGTCTGGGGCGCGGTAAACGAAGTTCCTTTCATCAGCGCGGCAGGCTTGTGGGTAGTAAACTACAACGTTGAAATCGCAAACCACGAAACAAAGACGGGTAAGCTTTTGATATCGCTTGTGTCAGACGAGTTCAGAATTGTAATCGTATATGACGGAACGTTCCAGTTAACTTACGGCGAAGAAATTCCTGCTAACCTTGCAGAAGTTCTGTTTGATAAGAAAGTCGTAAAAGTGGACGAAGACGCAAGCGCTTACACTACCGAACAATTCCTTGCCCACGCAACCGCAACGCTGTACGACGCAGAAGGAAACCCTGTGACGGGCAGACTTCCGGCAGGCAGGTATGAAATACGCTTTACCCTCGACAATACGGTTTACCGTATCGACGGCAAAGACGCGGAAAAGAGTTTCGAAGTTAAAAAACGCGCAATAGATATCAGCTGGGGCGAACTTGAATTCAAATTCGACGGCAGCGCGCATATGCCCGTAATTTCGGTTGCGGACTGGACTAAACCCGACGGCGCGCCCTTGACTTTGCAGGCAGGCGAAAACACCCTGACTATCGACGGCGAAACGGTTAAAGTTTTCGTTATGATAGAGGGCGACCTCACCAAAGAGGGCGGTCACAGCGTGCTTATCACCGTTGAAAGCGACAACTATACCGTAAATTTGGAGGATTCGACTCGCGCGGTATCGGTAATGGGCGAGAGCTTGGGCGAAACAGTTCAGGGCAATTTGCCCGACTGGGCGCTCGGGGTAATAATAGCTTCGGCGGCAATACTTATTGCAATAATAATCGCGCTTGCCGTAATAGCTAAAAAAA
>RYWC01000169.1 GCA_003979335.1 Clostridia bacterium | reverse complement strand
CGATATTTCCTCTTTTTCCGAGGGGCAGAAAAAGAAAGTGCTTTTAGCAAAAAGTCTGTGCGAAAAAGCCCACGTTTACGTCTGGGACGAACCTTTGAATTATATTGACGTTTATTCGAGGGTGCAGATAGAAAATCTTCTTTCAGAGTATAAGCCTGCCATGATTTTTGTCGAGCACGACAGCGCTTTCCGTACCGCGGTAGCGACAAGGGAAGTCGGGCTTTAAAAAATTTGAGTAAAAGATAAAAGCCGACGGTGATGGAAACCGTCGGCTTTTTCGTTTCTTTAACAAACTTAATCAAGTCTTCAAATTATTAAATTTCATTGCAATTTCGCTGTTTATATTCGTTTTGTCATATCGGCTTGTAAAGCTGTCTGAATTAATCTATTTACGCGTCTTACATTAACGCTCTGCCCTGTTTTGTGCCGACGACGGTAAATACTTCAAGTTCTTCGCCAGTCTTTGCGTCAACGTAAACGTAATAGTCCGAACCGTCGTACTGTCCGTAGAACTCGTATGCAAGCGCTTCGCCTCCGTCGGTGGGGATTACGCAGAGTCTTGAACCTTCCGTTTCGAAACCTGCGTGCAGTTTTGCCTTAGCTTCGCTCTTTGCAATTCTTGCCGAGGGCAAATCTCTCTTGACGTGGTTTAAAACGTAGCTGAGACCTTCCATACCTGTAACAATGCCTCTTTCTTCGCAAACCTTTACTTTTATCATATCCGAATAGATAATCACGCCGTCCTGTTCGTAAGCAAAGTTAAGGTTGCAGGTCGTGCCGTTTTCGCTAGTCCATACGGCTTCCATATTGTCGTAGCCGAGTGCGTCAAGGAAGTCTTCTGCGATGTCTATACATCTTTCAACGGAAAAATTCTTGCTGTTGCAGTCCTTGTAACTGTTGAATTCGACTACTTTGCCGCCCAATTTAGAAATCTGCGCGCCCATTTCGCCGTCGCCGGTGGAAATTACAAGGTTGTAGCAGGTGAGCTGTTCTGCGGCTGCTTCGCCCGTGCATCTTACGTCGGTAACGCCGTAGTCCTTAAAATAAGTTCTTGCAAGTTCTTCCGCACGGGGAGCGGTGATTTCATCGAGACCCGTAAGGCTCTTCGCACTTACTTTATCGATATTTTCCGCAAATGGACCGTCGTGGATTTCCTTGGGAACTTCAACGGTGTTGTTCTGAATTGTATCGAAAGTGGAGGTAAGAAGATTGCCGTCCTTGCCGCGCATAGCCGAAAGCATATCGTTGCCGTTTGCGTTTGCGGTAAGTTCGTTGATAATCTGTTTCATTTCCATATTCGTTTTGTACATATATTCCAGCGTCGCAACCTGACTGTCGGTAAGTTTAGCGCCGTTTGCAACCGCGTACAGCATCGACTGCGCGCTGTCGCCCATTTTGTTTACGAACGAAGTCATGTTCTGCGTAAGCTGTGTGTCAACGGGCAGTCTTTCCAAAACGGTTTCAGCCATTTCGCTTTCTATCGCGATGTCGGAAAGAAGTTTAACCTGCTCGTTTTTGGAGTTGGAAACTCTTGCTTTCGAAAGGTTGGTATCCAAATTGTCCACGATAGAGTTAAGCTCGTAGAGAGACTGCGTGTGAACGGTTGCCATATCTTCCTGCATACCGTTCATATTAATCCACCCGAAAGTGAGCATTGTGCCCAGCGCAAGGGTAGTTACGCCGAGAGAAATAACAGCCGCAAGCCAGCCGCCGAAACCGGGCGCGTGACGCTTGTCGTTCTTTTCCGCGCGTTTCTGCGCGCGCACCTTTAAGCGGTGTTCTCTCTTTGCGCGTTTATCAGCAAGCGCGGCTTCGCGCTTTGCAACGCGCGCCTCGGTCTTAGCCTGGCGCTCTTCTTTTCTGCGTTCGATGCGGTGTTCCTTGCTTTCGTGTTTAAGCATATCTTTGCGCTCTTTGGCTTTTGCCCTGCGCTCTGCGCGCGCCTGTTTAGCGGCTTCGATTCTGTCAAGACGCTTTTGCTTTGCGTCAAGCTTCTTTTCAAGTCTTTTCTGCTTCTTCTCAGCGCGTATTCTTGCCATTTCTATCTTTTTCTGTTCGCGCGCAGCTTTTCTGGCTTTTTGCTTTTCGGTAAGCTGTTTTTCGCGCTTAACTTTTTTTATTTTGTTCTTCTTTGCCTTGACGTGCTTCTTGCTTTCTTTTTTATCCGCTGTCTTAACCGCCGTGTTTTTTTCTT
>RYWC01000168.1 GCA_003979335.1 Clostridia bacterium | reverse complement strand
GAACGGACGGAACTAAACAAAATCACGGGCGTTAAAAGTCATAACTAAAAAAATCATAACGCAATTTTGTAGACGGACAGTTAAAAATAATAAAAGGTTGGTGATTAAGTTATGGCAAAGAAAAAGTATACAGCAAAAGAACGTAAGGCGTTTCATATGGGGCGCGCTTGGGCGGCAGGCAAGGACGGAAAACGTGTTCCCTGTCCTGACGAAAAAACGAAACAATCATTCAGGAACGGTATTAAGGCAACTCGTGAAAGAAAATTAAACGGCGGTAAAAAGTCCTCAACGGCGAGTACTGCTTCTTTATTCGTTGTGGACGGTGACGGCGTTGTAGTCAAAGTTCTTAACGGGGGTAAATCGTAATGAAAGCGAAAAAAATATTTTTGGGTTTTTTGGCTTTAATTATAGCAATAGGCGCCGTTATTGCTTGCGGTATCGGTTCCCAAAATTCAAACGGCGAATGGTTTAAAAACGGCAACGTTTTAACTTGGTTCAATTCTTGGGGCAAAGATAAAGACGATAGCGAAAAAGACAATATCAGCCTTGCAAGCTACGCGCTTGCTAAGTCTGATTTCGAGGCATACGGAATAAGTCCGCAAGCCTTAGAAGCTAAGGTGATTACGGTTGATTTTGAGCCTGTGAATACGACTAATAAGCGTATCGGATGGAATTGTCATTGGAAGAATGCGCAAAGCGAATGGGCAAGTGGCAAGAATATTAACGATTATGTTGATTTCGTTCCTGCTCCTAATTTCGGGGCAAGCGCAACGTTGGCAGTTAAAGAGCCGTTCGGCGAACCTGTTGTTGTAACAGCAACTTCAAGGGCGGACAGTCGTTTAAGCTCTTCAAGCCAATTTGAATACGTTGCAAGATATTCGGGGCTTTGGAATGAAAATGATTTTTATATGACTTCGAGAGAAGATATTTACAATATTTTCGATAACCTTTACATTTCGGACAGTTATACGGTTTTGCCGACTACGCTCGTCGCAAACGTTACTTTCAAGGTAAACCCGAGATTAGTAGCGTATCTGCGTGAGCATTCCGACAGCTTTGATTTAAACGAAACGGTTAGTTTCAATAACGTTACGCAAGGTATAAAGTATACAGATTTGTACGGCGAGTTAAATTCTTTTAATGAAAAATTGGTAGCCGCTTTTTATCTTGAAAATGATATTAACGATACCGATTTTTACGCCTTTGATATAACTGTAATAATGACGTGTTCTTACGTTGACGTAACGGGCAATGAAGTAAAATATGAATTTCACGATAGCCGTTATATTATGTTTACAGACGATTTTGTAACGGAAATTTCTACACCGCCTACAAACATTACGACTAATCCTGGCGGCGGCGCATTTTAAAGGTGATTTAAATGACGAAAAGAATACATAACAAGTTAATATGTCTTTTGTTCGTTATGCTCCTTATTTTCTCATTATTTGGGGGCGTAGGCGGAAAAGCTTACGCCTCTTTTGAGAATTATACGGACGTATTGACGGACTTACAAAAGGACGAAACGTTTAACCCCGACGACTACCCTGCTATTGATATCGATTATAGCTTAAAAGTTATTACAATTGCCGAAAGCATAGACGGCGAATTATTCGTATATGTTTATCAGCCTGCGGCAACCGTAAAGCCGTTGACGGCTACGCAAATCAATATGTCTTTGACGGAAGATTTAAGCGAATACGACGATACTTTGAATGACGATAACGGCGGTTCTTCGGGCGGCGGTGGTAGCGGTGGCGGAAGTCACGGTTGTAGTCTTAAAACCTCAGTTGCGACAAAACTTTATGACTTAATGTTGATAAATACTAACGGTGTATTTGCAAAATATAAAGTTGCAGATTTTACCGTAAGCAACGACTTTGTGCGCTATTACAACATTATAAGTATATATCGTAAGTATAATGAAGAATTGGGAGATACGGGCTCAAGCAATGAAAGTATACTTGAAGAAAAGGCTTTTGAAGTTGGAAAACTTTATGAAGTTGAAACCGTTAACGGTAAAATTATTTATAGGTCTTATAAACGAGATGTGGTACTTGTCTCCGATTTATACTTTGGTTCTTTGCGCTATGAAAACGGTTTTAGCGGTATAGGCATCTATTTAGATGATTATACGGACAGTCATTATATCGCGTTCTCTACTGATTGGGATATCTCTGATTTGTACGACGTAGATGTTT
>RYWC01000167.1 GCA_003979335.1 Clostridia bacterium | reverse complement strand
CTGCGAAATTACAGGCTATGACAAAAGAAAAACTTTGCCTGAAAAACTTATAATTCCTACTAAATTAGACGGAAAAAAGGTTGTCAAAATAGGTCCAAGCGCATTTTCAAGTTGTTATAAAATCAATACTGCGGTGATTCCCGAAGGCGTTGAAGAAATCGGATTGCAGGCGTTTAAATCAAGCGGAATTCAGCAAGTCGATTTGCCGTCCACTTTAAAAGTTATTGATGATAACGCTTTTGACGGCTGTGCTAAATTGACTAACGTAAATTTGCCTCAAGGTCTTGAAAGAATAGGGATGGGAGCATTTAGGAGGTGCATTGTTCTTGAAAGCCTTGATATCCCCTCAACAGTTAATTCTATAGGAGTCGACGTTTGCCAACGTGCCGAGGCATTGACAAGTCTTACGGTGGCTCCGGATAACGCTGTTTACGACGGCAAAGGTAACTGCATAATAGAAAGGTCTGCTAAAACGGTTATTGCAGGCTGCAACACCAGCGTTTTACCCACAGACGGAAGCGTTGAAATAATAGAACAAAGCTCTTTCGCTTGGTGCAATTTTAGGACTTTTGTAATTCCGGAAGGAGTAAAAATTATTAAACATAACGCTTTCTGGAATTGTTCGGAGTTACAGAGCTTGTCGTTGCCTGAATCGCTTGAAACTATTGAATTTTCCGCGTTTTTTATGTGCGAACATCTTGAATCGGTCAATATTCCCGCAAACGTAAAAGATTTGCAAAACGGCGCTTTCGGCGGTTGCAGTTCACTCGGTTCGCTTACGGTAGCCGAAGACAACGCCAAATATAAAAGTTTACAGAATTGCATTATAAATACACGAAGAAAAGAATTGGTTGTCGGATGTGTCACAAGTGAAATACCGTCCGACGGAAGTATAAAATATATTGGTTCATATGCATTTCAAGGTATGAAAACGCTTAAATCCATATCAATTCCGGATTCTGTAACCGAAATATGTGAAGTTGCATTCGCGGACTCGGGGTTGACGTCGGTTGATATTCCGGACTCGGTGTATTATTTAGATAAGTCGGCATTTAGCGGCTGTGAATACCTGAAGAAAGTAAAATTGTCCAATTCTCTTACTGAAATTGATGCCGCGGTTTTTTATGATTGTTTTAATCTGGAAGAGATTAACATACCCGAAACAGTGACAACAATTCAAAGCAATGCGTTCGGAAATTGCCGTAGTCTCACAAATATAAGTTTACCTGACAATTTGGAATATATCGGAGCGGCGGCGTTTGAGGGTGCCGGATTTATAAATCTAGAAATTCCTTCAAGCGTTAAGGAAATAGAAGTCAGTTGTTTTACAGGATGCAGATATTTGCAAAGCGTAACCATACATTCCGCTGTTACGGAAATAGGCGCGCAGGCTTTCTATGAATGTGTGTTGCTTAAACAGATAAACTTCGACGGGACTTTAGCGCAGTGGGAAGCAATTTCCAAAGGTGACGGTTGGAATTATTTAGTTGACGGTTGTACTTTGGTTTGTACTGACCAGACGGTAACTATAAGCTGGGAAGTTTAAACTTTGAATATTCATTACACCATATAATCAGACAGCCGCCGCGCAAACCTGCGCGGCGGCTGTCTACTCTTTTTAATTTTCTTCGGTGAGGGGGTCGGGCTGTTCGTTGAATTTTCTGTCCTGTCTGGCTTTTCTACGCGTCCAGCAAATAAAAGTATAGGTGTCGTTTATAAGGAAGATAGAAAAGCAGACCACAAGCGCCAAATGGTTTAAATCGTTTGCGCATGCCATAGACCAAAGGACTATAAGCACAATGTCGTTAAGAATAAATACAAGGGCGTAGGCAGGTATTCTCAACGTCATAAGATACAGCGCGACAAAGCTTGTTCCGACGGAAACCGTGCTGACGATAAGGTTTTCCGTTCCCAGCGTTTTCAAAATGAAATAGAACACCGTGACTATTGCCGCCGTAAGCGGAATTAATATGTAAACGTGCTTTTTGTTGAATTTTCCTATTTTAACCTCGGCGCTGCCCTTATCCGAAGGGTGCCTCAGCCAGCTGATGAGCGAAGCTGTTGCGCAGGGTATCTGCATTCCAAGATAAATTATCATTTCGCCGTAATATTTCGTCGTAAAAGCGACAAAAGCGTAAATGGCGCTGAAAGTCATCATAAGCATAAGCCCGAAAGCGTCGCCGCGCGCCGCAAAAATCAATGAAGTTACGCCCAAAAGAGATGCGGCAAGGTTGGCGTAAGC
>RYWC01000166.1 GCA_003979335.1 Clostridia bacterium | reverse complement strand
CCTCGGGGTTGAGTTTAATTCTGTTGAGTTTGAAGGAAATTTCCTCTGCGGTAATTCCTTTGAAATCGATTTTCATAATTAGTCTCCTGATTAATATGTTTTAATTATAGCCTTAAAAGGCATAAATGTCAACATTTACCGTTTTTTTCTTGATAATTTGTTCACATAATATTATAATATTGCCGTTTGGGCTTGCTTTTAACGCGCTAAAATCACATTAAAGGATTATACAATGCCGAAAAAAACTTTGTACTTTGACAGCTTTTGCGGCTACACAGTTTCAGCCGTGACTGAAAACGGAAAAGTAACGGAATTCAGCTTTGAAAAAAACGTAAAATCATGCGCCGTAGGCAATATTTACAAGGGCGTTGTGGAGTGCGTGCTACCGGGTATGCAGGCGGCTTTTGTAAACTGCGGACTTGAAAGAAACTGCTTTCTTTCCGCCGAAGACGCTCTGCCCGACAGCGAAAAATACGAGGGCGGCGCAGAGACGGATTTTGCGATGCCCGACGTCAAAGTCGGCGACGAAATAATCGTTCAGGTAGTCAAACTGCCCGTAGGCAAAAAAGGCGCAAAAGTCACAACGCATCTTTCATTGGTTGGCAACTACCTTATCTATCTTCCGGCGTCGCCGTTTATTGGCGTTTCGCGCAAGATTGCAGACGACGAACTCAGGCGCAACCTTGCTTACTCAGTAAAAAAGATAAAAACGGACACCGAAGGGCTTGTCGTACGCACGTCCGCCCCTTACGCAAAACACGACAGTTTGAAAAAAGAATACATTTACCTTAAAAACCTGTATGCGGAATTAGCCGAAAAAGGCGGCGGCGCAAGCGTCGGGCAGTTGCTTTACACTGACGTTTCGTTACCCGTAAGAGTCATGCGCGACGTGCTTTGCAAAGATGTCGACAAGCTGGTTGTGGGCAGCGTGAAGCTTAAAGAATATCTGGACAAGCTTATGAGTCTTAACCCGACCTCCGCGCGCAGACCCGTTGTTTTACACAATACGGGCAGGGATATGATGGACGAGCTGGGAATCTCCGCCCAGATACTTTCCACCCTTTCACCTAAGGTTCCTCTGGACAACGGCGGTTACCTTGTGATTGAGCGCACGGAAGCTTTGACCGTCATAGACGTAAACACAGGCAAATTTACGGGCGACTATAACCTTGAACAGACGGTTTACCACACCAACATACTTGCGGCAAGAGAAATTGCGCGGCAGGTGCGCCTAAGAAACATAGGCGGCATAGTTGTAGTGGACTTCATAGATATGAATAATCAGGCGCACGGCAAAGCGCTTGTAGAAGAGCTTGAAAGGCGGCTTAAAACGGATAAAGCCAAATGCACCGTCGCGCCAATGTCGCAGTTCGGGCTGGTGGAGTTTACAAGAAAGCGCACGGGGGCAAATCCGCTCAGCTTTATGGTCAAGCCGTGCAAATACTGCAAAAACGCAGGCTACACTTTAACCGAGCAGTATATAATCTTCGGGCTTAGGGCAAAGCTTTTATACCTTTTATCCGAGGGCGCGGAAAAGATAAGAATAGATTTGAACACGGAAGTTTTAAACAAGCTATTAAACAGCAACGAGCTTTTGGAAGATTTTAAAAACATTTCGAAAGGAGCCGAAGTCTGCGCCGTCCCCCACCGCACCTATCACGAAGAACAGATAAATTTCCGCACGGGCATTTTCGAAACGCCCGAAAACGCGGTAAAACTTAGTTAGATTAAAACCGCGCGTATAAACGCGCGGTTTTATATTTTCTTAGTCATTCAAAGCGACAACGAATAAGCTTCTTATCATTCAGACGACACTGAATACTCTTTCATTTGCCCGTCATTTTGGGCGATATTGAATTTTTTTTGTTCCCCCCCCCCGTCATTCTTGGGGACCTTGAAGATTTTTTCGTTTCCCGTCATTCCCGGCACAACAAAGAATATTTTGTTTCTTTGTCATTCTGAGCGAAACGAAGTGCAGTCGAAGAATCCCACAGGGTATGCGGCAACGACTGTCTATGCTGTCGGTCGGGCGATGTTTCGGCTACGCTAAAATGACAATCTAAGTACTCTTTAACAGGGTAGATTCCTCACTTTCGTTCGGAATGGCATAAATGTCTTTATTCGACGAGACCCCTCGACGCGCTCGGGGTGACAAAAGGGGCGCCTATTCTTCGTCTTTAAGAATGAGCTCGATTTCTTCAAGCGATTTCTGCATTCTTTTCAACTTTTAAATTTCCCATAATC
>RYWC01000165.1:428-2262 GCA_003979335.1 Clostridia bacterium | reverse complement strand
TCTCTGTACAGGAGGGCAGGTGTCTTGTAATCGCGCCGTGGGACGTTTCTCTTCTGAAAGGCATCGAAAAGGCTTTGCAGCAGTCCAACATCGGCATCACGCCGACCAACGACGGTAAAGTTATCCGCCTTGCTTTCCCCCAGCTCACCGAAGAGAGGAGAAAAGAACTCTCTAAGCAGGTGCGCAAGATGGGCGAAGATTCCAAAGTTGCCGAAAGAAATATAAGAAGGGACGCTTTGGAACAGCTTAAAAAACTCAAAAACGATAAAATTCTCTCCGAGGACGAATATGCTTCCTGCGAAAAGGACGTTGAAAAGGCTGTTGCAGACGCCATAGCGGAAATAGACTCAGCTGTCGCCGCCAAGGAAAAGGAGATAATGACCGTTTAAAGATGGAAGGCAGTAAAATTCCCCTGCATATAGGGCTGATAATGGACGGCAACGGCAGGTGGGCTAAAAAGCGGCTTATGCCGCGCTCATACGGACATAAAGCAGGTATGAACGCAATGATTAAGCTTGCCGGACACGCAAAAGAACAAGGGGTTAAATACCTGACGGTGTACGCCCTGTCTACGGAAAATTTGTCAAGACCGCAGGAAGAGCTGGACGGGCTTTACAGCCTTTTCAGGGGTTATTTTACTAAAAACGTCAAAAAGCTTTACGCGCAGGGAGCCGCCGTAAAGATAATAGGAAACATCTCGGCTTTGCCGCAGGACGTGCAAACGCTTTTAAAGGACGGCGAGCAGAATTCGCCGCAAGGCGCAGATTTTACGCTTATATTTGCAATCGGCTACGGCTCGCGCGCGGAAATAGTGCGCGCCTGTAACGAAGCCGTAGAAAAAGGACAGCCCGTAACCGCGGAAGGCTTTGAAAAACTTTTGTATACGGGCGGCGTGCCCGACCCCGACTTAATTATAAGAACGGGCGGCGAAAAAAGACTTTCAAACTTTTTAACTTATCAGGCGGCGTATGCCGAACTGTATTTTACAGACGTGCTTTTCCCCGACTTTGATGAAAATGAGCTGGACAAAGCCTTGGAAGATTATTCGCGCAGGGAAAGGCGTTTCGGCAAATTAAATTAAGTCAATAAATTTATGCGGTGCGTTTCAAGCGGCGCAAATTAAAATAAAAAGGTAATGATTTTGGCAGAACAACAGGTTCGGGACGTACAACCCGAAGAAAACAAACAGGAAAAAAAGAAGCTTACTTCTTTGCACAAAAGGCTTATAACCGCAGTCGTGTATGTGCTTGTGCTAATAGCGTTGGCGGCGCTTAAATGGTGCGTGCCGCAGGGCAACGTTCACGGCGGATGGGGCTCGGTCGGTTTCGATTTGGCTTTTACTTTCGTCTCCGTTGTCGGCGGTTTCGAGTTTATGCGCGCTATCAGCCGTTCAGAAAGTGGGACAAACACAAAAATTTCATTTCCGCAATACGCTATAACAATGGCGTTCTGCGCCACCGTAGTTCCGCTGTACGCGATAGTTGAAATGGCTATGGGCGGCGGCTTGCTCGCCATATCCTGCGCTTTTACCGTTTACGTTATGTTCCTTGCGGCGACGTCCGTATTCGACCATCAGCGCAGTTCGGTAAAGGGCACTATTTATTGCGTATTCTGTATGCTCTACTGCGGCGTGCTTTCCGCGCTTCTGTCTGCGGTCAACCATCTGAACCAGAATTCTATGGTTGCGATACTTGTTGTATTTCTCTGCCCCGTGCTTACGGATACGTTTGCTTTCCTTGTGGGTTCGGCTTTCAAAAGGTTTGTGCCTATGAAGCTTGCGCCTCGGCGGTGTCCGTCGAACAGTAAGGGTTGCCCGTACCGCACGCCATAATTA
>RYWC01000165.1:0-418 GCA_003979335.1 Clostridia bacterium | reverse complement strand
CAATAAGACCGTAATAGGCGCGGTGGGCGGACTTTTCGGCGGTATTCTCGGCGGCGTGCTGTCCTATTACATTATGTATATCTTCGGCGGCATCAACGGACAAATCATATTCTTCGGAATGAACGGCGTCGAACTGACGTTGAGAAGCCCCAGCTTCCCCGGCGTGGTTTCCTTTATCTTGGTTGGTCTTTGCACGGCTGTTATGGCGCAGATAGGCGACTTGTTCGAAAGCGCTATTAAAAGGGAGTGCAGGGTAAAGGATATGGGAAATATCCTCCCAGGTCACGGCGGAATTTTAGACAGGTTCGACAGTATGCTTTATTGCAGCGTAGTCGTTCTTATCAGCTTCGGTACAATAATTTAACCGTGACTTTTTTACCCATCTTCCATGTGGGATGGTTCAAAGCCTGCGCCGCCG
>RYWC01000164.1 GCA_003979335.1 Clostridia bacterium | reverse complement strand
AGATGTGTATAAGAGACAGGCATAACCGTACTAAAAAAGCAAGGACCGATTATCGTCCTTGCTTTAATCCCTATGGAATACACCGATACGGCAAAGGTCTTTTATTGTTTCTTTTCGGGCAGGAATTTCCAATACCGCACGGGCATACTTCTTTTCATTTGTTTGTCGTGGGGGCGTTCTTCTATATTTACGGACTTATAGTACTGTTTCCAGAGTGTTTCAAAAGCCTTTTCGTATTCGGACAGATAAACTTCCGCTTCGCCGACATAACTCATTATCCATTCTTTGCCGTCGTACATCCCTGCAATTTTTCTCTTTACGTCGTGTATTACAAACCTTTCGGATTTGAACCTTTCGGTAAAATGCAGCATAAGTATTTCGGTTATGTCGTTATCGGGCGAGTAGGGGGCGTAGAATATTCCGCCCGAACTTTCCATAAATCTTAACAGCCCTTTCAATCTGTGTATTTCACCTGTAACTTTGTATAAAAGATTGTTGAAATCAATTACCTCGGGCAAATTAAAAGCCTTTTTAACCGAACCTTTGCGCGCCATAATACGTTTAATATATTCGAAACAAATCTGTTCTTTCAGCGCGTCGCCGCTTCTTAAAACCAACGCAATGTCGTCCAAAGCTTCCGCGTCGTATTTCTGAATGCCCGTCTGAACTCTCGCGCTCTTTTCACCGTCGCAGGCTATATTTATTACCTCGCTGTCGAGCGAAAGCTGTATGCGTTCGTCGGATGTGATTATGCAGTCGCTTTCGCCGTAAGCCGTAAATACTGCGGTAAAAAAGCCTTTCGGCGTTCCGTCGCAAATATAAATTTTCATATGTACGTCATACTTCGCCCGTCAGCGCAGACAGCGCGACGGAGCTTTCCGAAAATATACTCAGCTGTTCGGTTATTTCGTTTCTTCCGTCAAGAAGCAGGGCGGCTTTTACCGCGGCGGCGTTTTCGGAACCGTAGAATTTGCCCTTGCACGTTATAAAATGTTTTGCTCTCTTTAATACTATGCGCATTTTTGCAAGATTATCAAAGTCGAGCGCGGCGTATTTTCTTGCCTCGGTAATTTTATATGCGCTTTTTGCGCCTATCCCGGGTACGCGTAAAAGCACGGGGAGGGGCGCTGTATTTATTTCTACGGGGAAAAGGTGCATATTTTTAAGCGCCCACGCGCATTTCGGGTCGTATTCCTGGGGCAGGTTTTCGTCTTCGCTCACTATTTCGTCCACGTCAAAGCCGTAAAAGCGTATAAGCCAGTCGGCTTGATACAGTCTGTGTTCGCGTAAAAGCCCTGCGCCGACGGAAGGGAGTTTGCTGCTTTGAACCACGGGCAGGTATGAAGAGTAGTATACCCTTCTCAAACCCATATTGCGATAAAGCGCTTCGGTAAGTTTAAGAATTTGTCCGTCGCTTTCAGGCGAAGCGCCTATAATCATCTGCGTGGTCTGACCTGCCGGTATGACCCTGTTTTTTCTTACTTTGTTTTCCTTATCGTAAATAATTGCGTCTTTAAGGTTTTTCATAGGCGCAAGCAGACTTTGTTTCGTCTTCTGCGGCGCAAGCAGTTTAAGCGATTTTTCGCTGGGAAGCTCCACGTTAAAACTCATTCTGTCGGCGAGTCGCGCCGCCCTCATAATCAGGGTTTCGTCGGCGTGGGGTATGCCCTTTAAATGTATATAGCCGTTAAAGTTATAAACTTTACGCAGCTTGTTTATCGTTTCGCACAATAGCTCCATCGTTCTGTTGGGGCTTACAAACACCGCGGAGGAGAGAAACAGCCCCTCGATATAATTTCTTTTGTAAAAGCCTATCACAAGCTCGCATATCTCGTCCGGTGTGAGGCTTGCCCGTCTTACGTCCGCGCTACGTCGGTTGGGGCAGTATTCGCAATCGTATATGCATTCGTTGCTCATTAAAATTTTAAGTAAGGAAATACATCTTCCGTCGGGGGTGAAGGAGTGGCATATTCCCCCGACGGAAGCGTTACCCAATCCCCTGTTTCCGTTTACCCTTTTTGAACCTGAGGACGAGCAGGAGACGTCGTATTTTGCGCTTTCGGTTAAAATTTCAAGTCTTTCTGCGTTTAACATAAGGTATTCCTTATAAACACCGTCGCTTTTCGGCTTATTTACCCGAATCAACCAAAAGGCGAACAAATGTTTATATTGCTAATATATCACTCCGCAATGGGATTGTCAACGCTTTTTCCGTATTGACGGAAAAATTTTTTTAT
>RYWC01000163.1 GCA_003979335.1 Clostridia bacterium | reverse complement strand
AGATGTGTATAAGAGACAGGTACTGCAATGCTTTAAAAGACAAATTTCATGAAATCTTATCAACAATAAAAGTAAGCGTAGGGGCTTACAAGGTAGTTGCTGAACTACTGCAAAAGGAAATAAATTTACTGAAAGGAGTCAAAAAAAGCGATAATCAAATTTTGACAAAACTGTCGTGAAGACGTTTGTGAGGTAATCGTTATAACTCGGCTGAGAACTTCTGCAATGTGAACAACAATGGCAATGCGGACTACAACAACGCGGACGGCGAGTACTACCTTCGCCCCCGCTTCCAGATATTTGTTATCAAAGGATAATAACTTTTTTGATTTGGAAGGAACGATTATCTATCCTCTTATTGTGAGGTGAATAGTCCGAAAGGACCTAAATGCCCGGATACGTCCGATGGCAAAAAATTTCAACCATGATTGAAGCCCTGTATAATTTAGATAATTTATACGAAGCGTTTTTAGAAGTCAAAGAGGCAAGTGGGTGGAAAGAAACCACCCAACGTTATGAAGAAGATTTACTTTTTCATCTGCTTGATTTACACAAAAGACTAATTAACGGTACATATAAACCAACAAAGCCATACTGTTTTCTTTACAATGAACGCGGTAAATTAAGACTGATAGAATCGTATGTTATAGACGATAGGATTGTACAGTGGTGCTTCGTAAACAAAGTTTTACTTCCGCTTATTCGCCCGAAACTAATATATGATAATTCCGCATCGTTAAAAGGGCGCGGAACCGACCATTTCAGAGCAAGGCTCGAACTACATTTAACGGATTTTGCAAAAGAAAACGGCAACGACGGGTTTATTCTCGTAGGCGATTTTAAAAAGTATTTTGATAATCTTCGCCACGCCATGTTCTTGCAAATCTTAAAAGAACTCGGCGCGGACGCGGAAGTTGTAAACTTTGCGAAACTACTTATAGACGCGCACAAAATAGACGTTTCATACTTGACAGACGAGGAATACGCCGAATGTATGGATACGCCGTTTAACTCGATTGAAAATGCTTTAATAGACTCAGCCCTTAAAACTGGCGAAAAGCTAATGGATAAGTCTATGGGCATCGGCAGTCACATTGCGCAAGTCGCTGGCGTTGTTTACCCCTACAGAATTGACAACTATTGCAAAATAGTCAAAGGAATTAAAGGGTATGCTCGCTATATGGATGACTTTTACATAATACACAAAAGCAAAGAGTTTTTATGGGAATTGCTGGGTGAACTTAAACGGCTATGCGCCGAACTTGGGCTGTTTTTAAATGAAAGAAAAACGCAGATAGTAAGTCTGCACCACCCGTTTACCATTTTAAAAACTCAATATCAACTATTGCCTGACGGAAGAATAATCAGGAAACCCGACAAATCACAACGTATAAGGACCTGTAAGAAGTTAAAGGCAATGAAGGTAAAGCTCGACGAAGGGACAATAACAACGGATAAGGTTGAGCAAATTTATAAATCTACTCGCGGTCAACTTGCGAGATATGGTGAAACCAAATCCGTTCGTTCTTTCGACGAATTCTATAACAATTTATTTAAAAATAAAAATTAAAATATAAGGAGAACCTTTATTATGAGCAAATGACAAAGAAACCTTGGAAAAACTCTTACTTCCTTTGTCAGTTTTAACTTAATTAGTCAGGTTGGAGGAATAAAATTGAATATTATAGATTTAACCCAAATTATAAAGAATAACAGACACAGCGAAGAAAAAATGCTTAAAAAGGCTTTAAAGTGTCAAGGTTATATTGACTGCGCCAAAGATAAAGAAATGCGCCGCATTAACCTTTGCGATATAGCAAAAGGCTGTACCGCCCATACGGAAGTTTTTCCTATCAAGAACGGCAAATTTGAAATCTTTGTCGATATATGCACTAACGTCAAGGGGTATGAAGACCACGAATTTATTATCATAAATATAAACAAGGTTTACAAAGATAAAGACCTCTCTTTCCCTTACAAAATTTTTACTTACGCAAAGGCGGTGAAATAATGAAAGTAGAAATCGGTTACACGTTGCGCATTTACGAAATGAAAGGCGAACCGCAGTACGGCGATAAGGTTGGTACCGTCGAACATATTGACGATGCAGGACAGATACACGGTACTTGGGGTGGTTGTGCTCTTATTCCCGGCGAAGACAAATTTGAAATCATTATCGACGAGGCAAAAACCGAAACTGATAAGCGAATCGACACGGAAAGGTTGACCAAAATCTTACACAATGTTGACGATAG
>RYWC01000162.1:1941-2305 GCA_003979335.1 Clostridia bacterium | reverse complement strand
ACATATTCGCCATAAATTTTTAACCTTTAAATGAGAAAACGGCGCAGATGCAAGCCCAAAACAGTATTGCGCCGCACACGCGCCGTTGATTATTAAAATACGATTTTTACAAATCTTTCCACGCCTGCCAAATCTTTTAAAACTATGGCGTAATCGCGCTTTGAGAAAATTTGCAGAATATCGTTTGCCTGACCTTCGCCGCACTCCATAATTAGCATGCCGTCCTTGGCAAGGTAGCTTCTTACTTCCTTTGCCAGCCTGCGATAGAAATCAAGCCCGTCGTCGCCGCCGTCAAGCGCAACCTTGGGTTCGTATTCACGCACTTCTTTTTGCAGACCGCTTATTTCCGAACTTTTTATATACG
>RYWC01000162.1:0-1931 GCA_003979335.1 Clostridia bacterium | reverse complement strand
GGGGGATTGCATACTATTATGTTAAATCTGCCCCTTACGTTGCGGAACAAATCGCTAACGCAGAAATGCACCGTTACGTCGTTGAGTTTTGCGTTTTCTTCGGCAAGCATAATTGCCGCGTCCGAAACGTCCGCCGCGCTGACGATAACGTTTTTGCCTTTTAGCGCTTTTGCAACCGACACAGCGACACATCCGCTGCCAGTGCACATATCAAGTATTCTGTCGCCCTCTTCCGCGCTTTTTACAACGCTGTCAGCTAAAATCTCAGTTTCGGGACGGGGTATTAAAGCCCTTTCGTCAACCTTTATCTTACAGCCGTAAAACTCGGTGTCGCCTATAATATACCAAAGCGGTCTGCCCGTAAGGCGTTTTTTGATTATTTCGGCAATTTCTTTGCTTTCCGTCTGTTTTACTGTGCGCTCTTCTTTAAGTTCGCTGCGTTTGACGCCGAGAACTATCGAGAATATCCATTCCGCGTCGCTTTCGTCAATGCCCTCTTCGGCAAACTTCTTTTTTGTTTCTTCCAACATCTTGGAAAGAATTCCGCCCGTTACGAAGACCGTTTCGGGCACTGTTTCGTCCGCGTCCATTTCAAGCACCTTATTAAAAGCCGTTATGGCTACTTCAATCATATCTTCCGTAGGCTCTCTCGTGGTCAAAGTTTTCTGCAACAGAAGACCGGGGGCTTTCAATGCCTTTACGAACTTGTTGTCAAACTTTGCAAGAAATTTCAAAGCCTCGTAAGAAACTCCTGCGATAATGGGCAGAAGAACTATTTCCAGCCCTAAATTTATGAAAAATTTGGCGTATTTGTTGGTAATGCCGGGCACCAATTCGTAAAATCCCCAATTCACGACGGAAATTATGACGATATTGATTATAAGCACGATAAAAAGGAAGGAAGTTCCGCACCTGTCGTGCAAGCGCGAACACTCTTTTACCTTTTCAGGTGTAAGTTCCACGCCGCGCTCGTAGGCGTTTATCGTCTTATGCTCGGCGCCGTGATACATATACAGCCTGCGTATGTCTTTTAAAAGCAGTATAAGCCCCAGATAGGCAAGGAAAATTATCAGCTTGAACACGCCTAAAAGAACGTATTCCCATATACTGTGTTCAAAAGGTATCAAAGAAACCAAAAATCTGGGCAGAAAGATAAAAATGCACAACGCAAGAATTACGCCGAGGATGACAGATACCGTTGAAAGTACGTCCATGGCGTTTAATTTGAAGCGTTCGGCAAGCCATTTTTGAACTTTTCCGCCCTCTTCGTCGTCCTCGCCGTATACAGCCGCGGAACGCATAAGCGTTTTCGTGCCTCCGACAAGGGATAAAACAAGATTTACGACACCGCGCACAAAAGGTATTTTACAAGCCTTTTTGGTCGAATCTTTACGGTTTAAGCGTTTGGCTTCTACCTGCACGTCGCCGTTCGGGTCTCTCACCGCCGTCGCCATACAAGTTTTGCCCATCATCATAACGCCTTCAAGCACTGCCTGACCGCCGATATAAGTGCCGCATTTTTTGTTTTTTGTTTTGGGTTTCTTTTCTGTTTTTACCGACATTTCCTTTTAAACCGACAGGTTTTTTGCTTAATTACATATTTTTGCCGTGGGGTTGGGTTAATTCCCCAAAGCATAAAAAAGTAAATAAGCTCCAAAATTCGATTTTTGGAGCTGAAGAATTAAAGTTTATACTTCTTGTTGAACTTCTCTACACGGCCGCCTGTATCTACCAGCTTCTGCTTACCCGTAAAGAAAGGGTGGCATTTGTTGCAAATATCAACCTTCAACGTTTCAACGTTTTTGGTAGTACCGGTCTTGAACGTAGCTCCGCAAGCGCATACAACCGTTACTTCATGATAATCGGGATGTATCTCGGGCTTCATACTTTATACCTCGCTAAAATTAATCAGATGCTAAACTATTATATAA
>RYWC01000161.1 GCA_003979335.1 Clostridia bacterium | reverse complement strand
ACCTTGTAAAAAGCCGTACCGCACGTTTCCGACCACATCGCGGCGGTATTCATCACGCCGTCCAAATCCCCGTCGTCATGCGCTGCGGCAAGTATGCGCGAAGCCAGTTCGGCAGAACGCCTGTCCGACTCGTCGTCGCTTGCCGCCCTTACAGTCAGCGCAGGACGTATGCGCGAAAGCTTTGAAAGCCTTGCGGCGACTATCGGCGCAATATGGTTGAAAACAAGCCTTTCCTGCCAATAATAATTTTTTTCCTCTTCGGCAATTTCACCCTTTGCATCTATTAAACAGTATTGGTTGCCGTTTACAAAGTTAAGATTAAGCTGCCAGCTTCTTTCAATATTTTTTCTCTCCGCCCTGCGCCTTTCAAAGTCGCTGTACACCTCTTCCGCAAGTATTTCCTCCGCAGATAAATTTGCGTTATTCATTTTTCCTCCTTGGATTTTTCGTTTTCAAGCATAATTAAAAGCCTGCGTTTTTCCTCTTTCAGTTCCTCGTCCGAAACCTCTTTACCGCTCTCTAAAATAATTTTCAAGGCCTTTAAATCGGGCGGAACCTCTCTTTTTGTAACTTTTTTTCTGACCAGCTTCAGTTCCCCGTCCTCTACGGCAAACTCTTCCACAACCTCCCTTGAACAATGCCCCGTAGCGCACTTTAAAAGCGCTTTTTCAACGTTTTCTTCTCCCTTGATTTTTTTCACCCTCCTCAAAATCTTTTCAAGCCTTTCTTTATCTTCCGTATCCTTCTCAGTTTGTCCTGCAACAGAGGAGATTGCCGTAAAAAAACCTGTTCGGCAGGTTTAGGGCGCGACATTATGAAGTACCTCAGCTCGTCCATACAGTGGTCGTCTTTTTTTACAGGCGCGTCGCCCGAAGCCCAGAAATAGCTTTTAAATTCCTCAATCATATTGACGCAGGTATTGAAAATATAAAGTTTGGCGCCCTCGCCTTTAAGATAGGCTTTTACTCTGGCAATCCCCGAAAAAACGTCCTTATCCACACCCGTGTTAACATTAATACCCCTTTCGTAAAACAATTCGGAAACGCTTTTTGCCGACGCAAGCGTCCTTTGGTTCGCCGCGCTGTCTATAAGCGCCCCTATTCTGCCCTTGGCGTCCGTCCGCCACCCGATTGAAGCGCTTATACCCTTTATGGCTTTCGCGTGGAAGTCTATATCCTTGCCTGCCGCGAAATGCTCGGCAACAACGTAAACGTTTCCGTCCCAGTCCACACAGTACCAATGCGCGGATAAGGGGTTGTTAAGTCCGGGGTCAATCGATATGTTTTCCTGCCATTCGGGCGGAACGCGGAAAGGCTGAATAACGTGGACGCTTTCGTCAAACTCAGGATATACAAGCCCCGCGCCCTCGGAAAATCTACCGTACTTTCTTGCGTCCAGAACGGACTTGTCCAGACAGTTTTCCAAAAGTTTCGCCTCGCTTTTCGCAAGAAAAGGGTTATCTTCCCACGTCATAGACTCGTGCCATACCTCGGGGTTTCCGCGCGTATTTAAGAAAATTTCGCTGTAAATAAAAGTTCTGCCTTTAAGCGGCGTCATTGTTCCGAAGATATCGCCGCGCCTGTCCATAACGCGCATAACGCACTCCTCGTAAATATCGCGCGGCGGCTCCTCGTCAAACCACACGAAATCAAGCGAACTTCCCTGAAACTTCTCCCTGCCCTGGTCGCAGCTTTTGAACCCCAACGTCGAAATTCCGCCGAAAACGTTTTTTATCTTTATCTGGTCTATCACTCCGCCCGATGGACTGTCCTTTCTGCCTGAAAGCATAGTTATATCCGCTATCCAGCTTTTGGGCAGATAGGACAGAATTTTAGCCTGCGCGACGTCGCGCTGAACCTGCTGGGAAAGAGAAACCGCCCAACCGAATACGTCCTTTCTGTTCTTCCGGTACGGGTGAACGCCCCTCAAAATCCAGAGGCATTCAACGGCTCCGCATTCAGTTTTCCCCGAACGGTTGCCGCCAAAAACCCAGCGGTTGCGCTTTTTGCATTTATGAAAAGCTATCTGTTTTTTATGTTTTTTCCTGCCCTTGTTGTATGCGGAAAGCCTGTCGCTTTTTTTGCGTTTTTCCAGCTCTTCGTCTATTTCTTTAAGCCTTTTTAGAATTTCTTCCCTTTGCATAAGACCTTTTAAGACAAAATCCCCCCTTTTATTCGGTAAATATTACTTTATAATGTTGTCGGTATGAGATTATTCAAAGCCGCGCTGTGCGCCGCGCTGACAATTTTAATATACATATTTCCGTCCGCCGCGTCCGCATCGGCGGATAGTCCGCGCTACGCTTATGT
>RYWC01000160.1 GCA_003979335.1 Clostridia bacterium | reverse complement strand
CTTAATTCTTTAATGCGTGCCAAAAGCGTTTCAAGAAAAGAATGCTGTTCGATTTCGGGCAACGCTTTAATATCAGGCTTGCCGATAGTTTCTATTTCCAATTCCGTTTTTGGCACTTTTAAACCCTCTTTTAAGATTTGCGCTTTAATTGTAAGCGGTTTCTTTCTTCATTTTCCACAGTATTTAATTAAGCAAAAACACGGAAAATCAAAGATAAACTTCGTGTTTCTTCGTATTTGCAATTACATTGTAAACTAAAATTTCACCACATAATAGGACATTTACCCTACCAAAACCCCACATTTATAGTGCAGAAACCAAACAATTTCCCACATTTACGGGCATTTGTGTTCAAGGGTAAACGCCGTAAAAATAAAAAACAACCCTATGCTAAAAAGCATAAGGTTATGAATTACGCCGCCGCACGAAGAAGGGGGCGATTTGCAAGCGGTTTAGCGCAAACGCCCCTTTCGGGCGGCGTTCATATCTTTCTTTTTATTCGGTTGTTTTATTTTGTGGCGGGTGCTTGAACGCGCGGCGCAGCCGCGCGCTCGTTTATTCAAGCACCTGCCACAGTGCCATTAAAGAAAAAGTTGGTTTTTTCAAGTGTTTTATTATTTACTTTTTATTGCTTATTTGCTATACTGTTTTTGCTACACATTTTAATAGTCCGTATAAGGGAATACTATTTGGTAAAAATGTATTCTCTCGCCTTTATATGGACAATGTGTAGCAACATTGAGAGGTGCGTTTTTCGGCGTGTTTCTCAATGGAACACGCTTTTTTTACGGAGGTTAAAATGACTAAAAGAAATAATTTAGTTGAATTGGCGAGATTTTTATTCAGTATTTTAGTTGTCGGCTATCATATTCAAATGACTTTTTTAGGCGACGGCATAAATTTTTTTGAGAACGGCGCACTTGCCGTTGAGTTCTTCTTTCTGATTTCGGGTTATTTCATTGCAAGGTCTATTGAAAAAATAAGCGCAAAGGAAAATTATAACCCTGCGCTTGAAAGTTGCCGTTTTATGGGTAATAAGATTAAAGGAATTTTGCCCACGCATTTAACGGCTATTATAGCGGTTATTATCGTAATATTGGCTTGTAATATAGCTAATTCGGGCAATATAATTCTGAACGGCTTGCCGAGTATATTTTTAGTGCAGATGGGCGGCGTATGGACGGAAGCCTACGCAAGCGCGCTCATAGTTCCCGAATGGTATTTGTCGTCAATGCTCTTATGTATGCTGTTTATAGTACCCGTTGCATTGCTGTTAAGAAAGAAAATCAAGAAAGGAATTTTAGTAATTCCGATTTTGCTTGGCGTTTTAGGCGTTATCGCAGTTATTTACGGACTTTGTACGAATTGGGCGTTCACTACGACTTTTGTTTATGATTTAAGAGCTTGGGGCGAAATGTGCGTAGGTATGTTTGCTTATTATCTTTCTACCGTTATAGCAAAAAAAGACTTAAAATCTGCGCCGTCGGTTATTTTAAAAGTCGTTGAAATGATGTGTTACTGTGCGCCTATAATACTTGGTTTTATTCCTATAAGTAAAAGTTTAGAACCCGTTTGTATGGTTGTAGCAGTAGTGTGCATATTTGTTGCAATCTCTATTACGTTTGCAGGCAAGGGTGTAGCTGTTACAAATTCAAAGTTAAATAAAGCGTTCGGCTATCTCGGCAGTTTATCATTGGCGATTTATCTGTTCCACCCCGTAATAATAACTCTGTTGGAATATGTCGGCGGTCTTGAAATATGGGCTATTTACCTAATAGTTTTTGCCGTATCCATTGTATCAGCCGTCATTTTCAATATCGTTGTTATGCTTATCAAACGTCTTATAAAAGCAATTAAAAGCCGAAAAGCAGATAATACGGAAATTGCAAATTAAACTCAATATAATAATATAACCGCCAAATTTCAATTTATCGGGGTGTTTCGGTTTAGTTATTAGGTCGGTCACCAAAAAGCAGGACACTGATAATCTGTGTCCTGCTTTTTTCATTGTCAGAATTAAACGTACCAATTCGCTAGAGCTAATCAATACTTTGCCGAGTCTACCCTTAAAGAAACAGCGGATTCCCACACAGAGTTACTAAATAAATCAGATTGTCAAGACAAGCTCACGCCTAAAAGTTATTAATAATCAACATTATGAAAGATTTGTTAAAGCTTTTTTATATCTTCAATTACTGTATCTAGATGTTCAAGGGTAACTGTTTTAACTTTTTTAGCACGGAGTTTATAAAATTCACATTTGTCATTTATTTTCACTATTTTTGCTTTGAAAAGCACCTACCAAAATCAGTATTATT
>RYWC01000159.1 GCA_003979335.1 Clostridia bacterium | reverse complement strand
AATTTTTTTAAGTTTAAAAAGCAAACAGCCCGACAGAAATTTTTCTATCGGGCTGTTATTTTATATGTTATTTCTTATTTGTTTTTTTACCGCTGTTTGAGCTTGAAGGTTTATTAACAGTACTCTTCTTAGAGCTTGCGTCGGTCTTGCCTGATTTTGTCACAGCGGTTTTCGCCGCCGAACTTTTAGGCTTTTTTGCCACAGGCGCGCCTGCCTCAGCCATCGCAACTTCGTCATCGGCGTCCTGTTCTTTCTTTTTCTTTAAAATAAACCATACTGCAAGTGCAATTGCAACCACTGCCGCCGCACCTGCAAAACAGCCTATTATTATACCCGTCACGGCGCTTGACGCGTCAGGCTGAGCAAAATCAAAGCTTTCACCGTAAGAAATAGAAATTCCCTTACTGGTGTAGTCATCAGCAAATTCCTTAGCCATAAACGTTACTTCAAGCATATTGTCGGATTTTATATCCGATCTATTTAAGGTAAGTTTATTGCCGCTGTAATACTTGGCGTCGATAACCTTTCCGTTGAGGCGCACACACGCAACAGAATATCCCTCGTCGGGCGTAATATCGTAAGTTATACTGTCGTTTACCTGAAGAATGCCGCTCTTGCCGTCCGCCTTTATGCTTCCGCCGACTTCGCCGTTGACGTAAGCGTAAATGTTTGACGTCTTGCTTTCGCTAACCGCAGGGCTGCTGTTTTTAATCTGCACTACGGTAAACGGACTGAAACTTTCTACCCTTGCGATAAGTCCGTACTCGGTGACAATTACGGGAATTTCTTCAACGCCCGTAATATTGCCGGCATTGTCGTGCTTGTAGTGATAAATTTTGAAAGTCGCGCCTGCGTCGTCAGGGCTGTAACCTTCGGGGAAACCGAACGCAACCTGCATATAACTGCCGTTGGGAACCTTTGTAACCACGCCGCAGATTTGCAGACTTATTTCATAAGTAGCCGAAGCCATAATTTCTTCGTCTTTGACGCCCGTTTCTTTTTTCAGGACTTCGTCCATCTTTTCTTCTTGCCGGGTCGTGGGCTTGCTTGCAACAAGCATAAGCTGACTGCGCTGGCTTGCCGCATAATAATTGCCGTTTTCGTCCTTGAAATCCGTAACCGAAACGTCGGAATTATCCAAAATATTGGGTTCGCCGAAAACGTTCATATACAGTCTGCCGTCGTTGAATATTTTACTGCATACGACGCTTTTACCTTTAAAGCTGTAAATTACGGGGTCGGGAATTTTCTTGGAATCTCTTCCCACAAGGCCGACAGGAGTAAAGTAATAATCCGCAAGATTGTGTATATACATTCTGCTGGGGGTAAAGGTAAAAGTTATCGTTTTATCTCCGTCCCATTTAAGATTTTCAAGAACTGCTTTTTCTTTTATCGTATCGTTACCGCGCGAGGTGTAGAAATCCATTTCCAGATTTTCATTTGTATAACCTGCGTCAAGTTCAAGCGTGGTATTGTAAACTATTCTTATTTCATAGGTCTTATCAACGGGGAGACTGCCCGTGTTTGCAGGATATACCCCAGCCGCGCCGGGGGAAGGAAAATAAGACCCAAAGCCCTCATTACGGTAAGGCGTAGTAGCTTCGAACCAAAAATCTTCTGCGGTAATTTTACCCGGGTCGTAAGATACTATTTTGTCGCCTGTTATATAGTCGCCTTTACTGTCGGGCGCGCGCTTCAGAAGCGCAAACCTGATATATTCAACGCTCGTAGCAAGATTAACAACTTTCGTCTCTGTGTCGGTTACGGGATATAACTCTACGCCGAGCGCGGCATTTACCGCAACTATATTGACCCAATTTGACCATTGCGTTTCCTTGCCGCCGTCGCGGATACCGAAACTGTACGCAAGATACATTCCCTTCTCTTGCAGTTTCAGCGCGCCCATGCCCTCGTAGGATACCGTAATGTCCAAAGTTTTGCCTTCTCCTTCGGTTTCATTATAAGTACCTACTATGCTCATTCCGTTTTCGTCGCTGTCTACACCGTAATCATAGGGTTTTAACGCAGGATAGCGCAATTCAAAACCTGATGACGAAACCGAGCCGTCTTCCATATGCGAATCAAACATCGACTGTCCGCCTTTCAATATCCAAGGTTTTTGGGCAGAAGCGGAATTATATGTAACGTCAACGGCATACCACATGCCGTCAACCTGAACGTAGTTCCACATATGGGGCTGTAAATTTCCGCTGCCTGTTGCGGAAGCATAGCCGGCTACGCATACGCAGGGTATCCCCAATCTATCCATAACGGCTTTAAAGCTTTTTGCATATCCTTCGCACACCGACTCGCCGTTTACCAAGGCGCCG
>RYWC01000158.1 GCA_003979335.1 Clostridia bacterium | reverse complement strand
GTATAACTTCTTTCCCTTATATCCTCAATCGTTCCGCAGACAATTACTTCGTCGCTGACAAGATTTAAATCGCTGAGGTATACCGCGTCAGTCTGAACCTTTTCGCCCTCTAATTTTTCAAAATTTTCTATTTTTAAAGTTCTTACGGGTATTTCAAACTCTATTTCGTCCACAGTTTCTTCAACTTCAAGGTTTTCAAGCTTATTATCGGAATAAACGCACTCCCCCGAAAAGTTTCCGCAAAAATGCTTTTTTAAATATTCGTTTATTCTTTCGCAAAGATTATCGGGGGCAATTGACGGAGCTACGGAAATGGTGTAATAAAACCCGTTTTCGGCTTTTGTTACGTTTATATCGCTTTGCGCAACCGTAGCAAAAACAGCCTTTGAACAAACGCATACGGCTTCCATAATTTTTTTTGCAACCATTTCTTCGTCAGGCGTCAGCTTGGAGATATCAACCCTACACTTAAAAGATTCCGGAACATATGTACGCAAAACTCTTTCCGCCCCCGTTTTATCCGCAGGAGTGAAAGCTTCGTCGGTGATTAATCTCACCGTTACCGTACCGCTTGCCCTGTCCAAAACCACGCCGCCGAAAATTGCGTTTTTTAAATTTACGCTTACGGCTCGTATTTTCTCAATAATTTGGTTTGTCATTTAAAAGCACATTAATCTCCTTAAAAAATTCTTCTTCGGCATCCTGCGCCGAAATCTTTTTTATTATTTCTCCGCCTTTGAATATAACGCAGTAATCTTTTGCGCCCGCTATGCCGATATCGCAGTCTGCGGCTTCTCCCGGACCGTTGACAACGCACCCCATTACTGCGATTTTCAATTTTTTACCGATGTTTTCCGTGAACGCCGCAACTTTCTTGGCAAGAGCCATAGAGTTCCACTGACATCTGCCGCAAGTCGGACACGAGATTACATTTACAAAGTTTTTGTCTGACCCGACGGCGCGCAGAAGCGTTTTTGCCGCAGTAATTTCTTTAACCGGGTCGTCAGTTATTGAAATTCTTAACGTATCTCCTATCCCGTCGATAAGAAGGGCACCCAAAGCCGCGCTTGACTTTACAACCGCCATTTGTCCCACTCCGGCTTCGGTAACGCCGATATGCAAAGGACGGTCCGTGCGCGAAGCAAGCAATCTGTACGCTTTAACCGTAAGAGGAACGTCAGACGCCTTAACCGAAACGACGATATCTTCTACGCCGTATTTTTCAAACGTCTTAATGCTGTTTATTGCGCTTTCCACAAGCGAATTTTCATTTCTGCCGAACTTTTCTAAAAACTGTTTTTCAATACTCCCCGTATTGGCGCCTACGCGCACTGGGATGCCGTGAGATTTTATGCAGTCCGCAACAAATTTAATTTCTCTCTCGCCGCCGATATTCCCCGGATTGACGCGAACCTTATCCGCGCCGTTCTCGATTGCCAAAACCGCAAGTTTGCAAGAAAAATGAATATCCGCAACAATAGGTATTTTTATAAATGCTTTAATTTTTCCAATAGCGCAGGCGTCTTCTTCGTCAAGCACAGAAACTCTGATCATTTCACAGCCTACGTCTTGCAAAGAAATTATCTGTTTTACCGTCGCGTCAATATCGGATGTTTTCGACGTGCACATCGACTGTATTTTAACACTTTCACCGCCGCCGACAAAAATATTTCCGATGCGGACTTTTTTTGTTTTATAAGCCATATGTTTTTACCCAAAATGCAATTGCCCCCAATATATACTGCAAATAAAGATATTTTTTAGCGAAACTTCGCATAATTAACGGGGGTCATTAAATTTGCAAAAAATTTGCGCAAAATTTGAATTGACCCCCATATATGTGCCGTTTATCGGTATTTTAAATCTTTTTACTGTCTATTAATTTCTGCAATTCGTCCATAAAACTCGGTATGTCTTTAAAAGAACGGTATACGCTTGCATAACGGACATAAGCAACTTCATCATGCTTTTTAAGCTCATCCATAACGAGTTCGCCGATTGCTTTGGAGGAAATTTCCTGCTCCATAGAATTATACACTTTTTTACAGACCGACGCTACCATTTCATCTATAGCCGTCAAAGAAACAGGACGCTTTTCGCAAGCCTTTATAATACCGTTTCTTATTTTTCCGGCATCGAAAGCCTGCCTTAAACCGCTTGTCTTCACGACGAGAACGGGCGTGTCTTCGATAGTTTCGTATGTAGTATAACGCTTGCCGCAATTAATACATTCCCTGCGGCGCCTGATTGTCCTTCCCTCGTCGGCGGAACGGCTGTCAATAACTTTACTGTCTTCGCATCCGCAAAATAAACATCTCATAAATATTTTCCTTTACACAGTATATGGT
>RYWC01000157.1 GCA_003979335.1 Clostridia bacterium | reverse complement strand
TTAAATTGCAATAGGCGAAAAAGCAAAGGGCAACGGAAATTCCGTTGCCCTTTGCTTTGACTTTTTTATTTTATTATTAATTTTCGGTATTCTTATCGGTTTCGGGGCTTTCGCTATTTTCATTATTTTCTATCTGCGGAAGATTTTCTTTTAGCTGAGTTTCTTCTTTTTTGGATTTGGCAGATTTTATTTTGGCTTTTACCGCGCCTACCGCTTTTGAAATTATGCCCTGACTTTTCTGTTCAACTATTACAACGTTATCCTCGTCGAGCGACGCGATTGTCTCCACTTCCTCATACTCACAATAATCCGGCGTAATAGCTTTGCCTGTTGTTTCGTTGAAAAACTTTGAATGCTCGCTGTCAATTGCGGCTTTAAACTCGTCTTTTTCTTTTACGGAATACTTACTGCTCATCTTCAGAATCACTTTGCCGTCGCCGACGCCGCCGTGAACGTTTATGATATCGCCAAGCAATTCAATCATGTTAGCTTTCATTCTGAAAGAACAATCCTTGAATTTTTCAAACCTTTCGCTCTTTTCATATTCAAGATTTTCAGGTCGAATGCCGTAAACGACACGCTTGCCCTCGTAATTTTTTAAAAGTTCCTTCTGTTCCGGCGTAAGCATTATTTTTTCCTGCGTACTGTCTATTATAAAATAGCCGTTTGAAACCGTACCGTGCAGGAAGTTCATTGCAGGCGTTCCTATAAAGCCTGCCACAAACATATTGGCAGGATTGCGGTAAATTTCGTTAGGCTCGCCAATCTGCTGAATAAACCCATCTTTCATAACGACTATACGCGAAGCCATAGTCATAGCTTCTATCTGGTCGTGGGTAACGTATATCGTCGTTGCGCCGACTTCCTCGTGTATGCGTACAATCTCGCTACGCATTGCAACGCGCAGTTTTGCGTCAAGGTTAGACAACGGTTCGTCCATAAGGAAAACTTTGGGTCTGCGCACAATTGACCTGCCGAGCGCAACGCGTTGTCTTTGTCCGCCTGAAAGCGCGCGCGGCTTCCTGTCAAGATAGGGCGTAAGCTTTAAAATTCTTGCGGCTTCTTTTACGCGCCTGTCTATTTCTTCCTTAGGGACCTTACGCAATTTCAAAGCGTAAGCCATGTTTTTGTACACAGTCATCTGCGGATATAGCGCGTAAGATTGGAAAACCATAGCGATATCCCTGTCTTTCGGTGCCGCCGAGTTCATAATTTTACCGTCGATTATCAAATCGCCGTAAGAAATTTCTTCAAGACCGGCAATCATCCTTAAAGTTGTAGACTTGCCGCATCCCGACGGCCCGACGAAAACAATAAATTCTCTATCCTTAATATCGATAGCAAAATCGTGCACGGCGTGAACGCCGCCGTCATATACCTTATTTACGTTTACAAGCTGTACTGTCGCCATTTATTTTACCGCCTTTTCAACATTTTTCCTGTCTCCCATTGCAGGAATCGCGCCGTAATTCATCGTAGTATAGGCACCGCATTTACAGGCAAAATCAAGCATAGCCGCATAGTCGCCTACATAGCCTCCGTTTTCCATAATCTGTGCGATAAATGCGCCGAAAAAGGAGTCTCCTGCGCCCGTAGTATCAATTGATTTAACTTTATAGCCGTCGCAGACAAACTTAGTTCCATCTGCCAGATAGAGCGAAGCGCCCTTTCCGCCGTTTGTGACAAGCAAAATTTTTAAATTGCCGCAGAACATAGTTTTAACAGCTTTTTCTGCAGGCAAGCCTGTAATGAATTCCAACTCGTCCTCTCCGACTTTGATAATGTCGGCGATTGTAGTAAATTCTGAAACTACGGCGCGCAATTCCTCTTTATCATCCCAAAGGTTAAACCTTAAATTAGGGTCAAAGCATACAACCGCGCCCATTTCGCGGGCTTTGTCTATAAGATATTTGTGGGTTTGCTTTGCTTCCGCCGTTTTTAAAGCCACGCTGCCGAATTCCAAAACATCGCCTGAGCAAAACTCTACGTCTTTAAAGTCGTCAGGGGTAAAGTACAAATCCGCCGCCGCTTTTCTATAAAAGCTGAATTCTCTTTCGCCGCCCTCTTTAAAACTAACGAACGCAAGCGAAGTATCAAAGCGGTCATTGGTTTTGATATAAGACGTATCCACGCCCTCGTTTTGAAGCGTTTCAATTAAAAATTCACCGAAACCGTCGCTACCTACTTGTGTTAAATAGACGGCTTTCTGTCCGAGTTTAACAGCCTGAACGCACACGTTTGCAGGCGCGCCGCCGGCGTTTTTCACAAATTGATGCGTTTCTTTTAAACCGCCCGTACCCACAGACTGAAAACTGTCTCTTATACACATCT
>RYWC01000156.1 GCA_003979335.1 Clostridia bacterium | reverse complement strand
TATTGTCGGCACTGTTTTCAATATTGTTCTCACGATACCTGCAGGATGGGCTCTTTCGCGTGATTATTTGCCTTTCAGAAAAGTAATTATGCCATTGCTGATAATAACTATGTTCTTCGGCGGCGGTTTGGTTCCTTATATCGCAGTATGTACGGCGTTAGGTTTGTATCAAAGCCCGTTTATTATGATAATAGGCGGCGGCGTAAGCGTATACAACGTATTTATGTGTAAATCGTTCTTCCAGACCAATGTGCCCAAAGAAGTTTTGGAAGCCGCACAGATTGACGGGGCAGGCGAAGTAAGAACATTTTTCGATATTGTTCTGCCGTTGGCAAAGTCGATAATAAGCGTTATGATACTTTTTTATGCCGTCGGGCATTGGAACAACTATATCGACGCCCTTATTTTTCAGGTGGAGCCCGATTACTGGCCTTTGCAAACAGTTTTAAAGGCGCTTTTGGAAACTTCGGCAGGTGAAGGCGAGGTTGCGGCGGAACAGTTCCTTATAGCAAAGCAGGTACAGTTTACTTCAATAATTATTGCAACCGTACCTATACTAATTTTGTATCCGATGATTGAAAAACATTTCGGACAGGGCGTTCTTGTCGGTTCGTTCAAGTAAAAGAGGGCGGTTTATGAAAAAAATAAAATCTGTCGCCGCTATACTTGCGGCTGTTATCTGCGGAGCGTCGCTCGCTTCGTTTGCGGCTTGCGCTTATGTCGACGAGGACGACGGGCACGAGTTTACCGTACTCACCGTAAAGGAAGAAACGGTAAAAGATTATAACACTATGCCAGTGTTCCGTTCGCTTGCAAAAGTGTCGGGCAAAGACGTTTATTGGACTTATAACACGTCAATGCAGTATTCGAATAATTCAGACCCTGTCGGAATAAAGGGCATTGATGCTATCTATCATGCAGGTTTTTCAAATTTGCAACTTTATAACTACGGCAGACGTGGTAAGATAGTCGCAATCGACGACTATCTGAAAAACGATAAAGTAATGCCAAACTTCAAAAAAATACTCGACGAGCGCCCCGATATAAAAGAAGCGCTTAAATCGCCCGACGGTAAAATATATTCTCTGCCGAGGGTAGAGGAAATGGGGCTGAAAAAATATCCTAACCTCTTGTTTATAAACAAGGTATGGGTTGAAGAATTAATCGATGCAAACGACCCGTCTGTAAACGGAATAAGAAAAGAAGATTTACAGGACGGCTTAAAACTGAAAAGAAGCAAATTCAAAAGCATATTACAAAAGTTCAAAGCAAACCACCGTGACTGCGTTCCTCTTGCCTTCGTTCACGACAATTGGCAAGGTAACGAAAGCGATTTTATAGCTTCTTTCGGCGTTCCGGAAAACAGGGAGCATAAGACGATTGTAAACGACAAGGTAACGTTTACGGTTGAAAGCGAAAAGTGGTTTGAGGCAATAAAGGGCATGCACGAATGGTACCGGTCCGAGCTTATAACATCCAGCGCGTTTACGCAGACGCAGGACGAGTTCCTTGCAAGGGGGCAGGATGGTAAATACGGGGCGTTTTATTGGTGGGAAAAGGAAACTGTGGTCTCAAAAAGTCTGTATGACGACTACATTATGTTGCAACCGCTTGTAGACGACGCTACGGGTGAACAATATGTCGGATACAGCAACGAACAGGAAATTGAAAAATCAGAATGCGTAATTTTAAGTTCTTGTAAGGATGTTGCGGGACTGTTAAGCTATTTCGATAATTTCTTCAAGCCTTACTATTCAGCTCAGCTCAACTACGGCTCAATCGATTCGGGCGCGTTTGAACGCCCTAAAAGCGAAAATGATATTTTAATCCCCAACGATGACCACGGCAGGCAGAGCGCGGATGACTTCCGTATGAAAAACGCGCCTTACGGCGTAGTTTATCTGCCGCAAAGCGTGTGGGGCGTCAATGTCGAAATGGAGTCGCGCGCGAAATTAAGGCTTGAAAGATTGGATTCTTACGTTCAGTCAAATGCTTTTGAAGGCGTTTTGAAAAGTATACCGAATTTGAATTACACCAAAGACGAGCTCGACGCTTTGAACAGATACGAAACTATGCTCGGCAAAAATATAAATTCTTGGATGGTAAACAGAATTATTTCGGATTCGGTTCCTACCGTTTCCGATTGGCAGAACAACCTGTTAAAAGCCAACCGCGCATCGATTGACAAGGTGGTGGAAATTAATCAGGCGGCATATAACAGGTATTTAGCGGCAACGCAGAAATAAATGGGGGAGCAATGAAAGGGTTAAGGCTTTTGGGCGATTACGCTCTTGAATTTTTAGTTATTACGCTTCTTGTTACCCTTTCGACTGTCACTGTTATTCCGCTTTTTCCGATGATT
>RYWC01000155.1 GCA_003979335.1 Clostridia bacterium | reverse complement strand
CGTTATCTCCGGTGTTCGTTTGCGCGCCGCGTTTAACCCGTTTTTTCGCATTTTAAAACTTAGTTCATATTTTATCAAGCCGTTCGAAACGGCAAAAAATTCCAATTTTTTCGTGTTTTTTAATTGTCTTTTTAATATTTTTAATATATAATATAGGCAACGTGTTAAAAATACGTTATTAGCAGCAATAATGATAGATAGCTGCGACGCACACTCGTGCGGAAGTTATCATTTTTATAAAAAAATATAATTTTAGGAGAAACAAAAATGGCAAAGGCTAAGTACGACAACAGCAAGCCCCACGTTAACATCGGCACCATCGGCCACGTTGACCACGGCAAGACCACTCTGACCGCAGCTATCACTATGGTAATGGCGTGCAAAGGTCAGGCAGAAAAGATGAAATACGACGAGATTGATAAAGCTCCCGAAGAGAAAGCTCGTGGTATAACAATAAACACCGCTCACGTTGAGTATCAGACGGACAAGCGTCACTATGCACACGTTGACTGCCCCGGACACGCAGACTACGTTAAGAACATGATTACCGGTGCGGCTCAGATGGACGGCGCAATTCTCGTAGTTGCAGCAACCGACGGCCCCATGCCCCAGACGAAGGAGCACATCCTCCTTTCCCGTCAGGTAGGCGTTCCTTACATCGTAGTATTCCTCAACAAGTGCGACCAGATGGACGACCCCGAACTTCTCGAACTCGTTGAAATGGAAATTACCGATACTCTTGAAAGCTACGGCTTCAAAGATTGCCCCATTATCAGGGGTTCGGCTTTGAAAGCTCTTGAAAAGGCTACCTCGGGCGCACCCGACGCGGAAGTTCTTGCAGCTCCCGAATGCCAGTGCATCCTTAAGCTTATGGACACTATCGACGCTCACATTCCTACCCCTGAGCGCGAAACCGATAAGCCTTTCCTTCTTCCCGTAGAAGACGTATTCACCATTTCCGGCCGCGGCACCGTTGCTACCGGTAGAGTAGAAAGAGGTAAGGCTCATGTAGGCGACCCTGCGGAAATCGTAGGACTTATTGCTAAACCCGTTTCAACCGTTATTACCGGTCTTGAAATGTTCCATAAGAGCGTTGACGAAGCTATCGCAGGATTCAACATCGGCGCGCTTCTCCGCGGTATCGACAGAAAGGGTATTGAAAAGGGTCAGGTTATCGCTAAACCCGGCACCGTTAAAACCGCTACCAAGTTCACCGCTCAGGTGTACGTTCTTAAAGCGGAAGAGGGTGGACGTCACACTCCTTTCTTCAACCACTATCGTCCTCAGTTCTTCATCAGAACTACCGACGTTACCGGTTCGATTGACCTTCCCGCAGGCACCGAAATGGTTATGCCCGGCGATAACGTAGAAATCAGCGTTGAGCTTATTAAGCCCGTTGCTGTTGAAGAAAAGCTTCGTTTCGCTATCCGTGAAGGCGGCAGAACCGTTGGTTCAGGTACCGTTGTTAAGGTTCTTTAATAGTTAAAACGCAAATTTGCGCTTCGGCACGGCGTAGGGTACCGATAGTTTATTAGACTTAACGGTTTTCCGCTGAGTTCCGTATCGACGGCATTTATGTATTTTATATATTTACGGATAATTCGAAACACTCGGTCTGCGCGGTTTACGCGCGGACCGTTTTATTAAATTTTATGATTTTTTTAAAATCGGGGACAAATGGCGTTTTTAAATCGTTGTAATTGTGAATAACGAAAAGGGAGAATTTAGTTATGTATTGCAAAACTTGCGGAAAAGAAATAAGTGAAAACGCTGTCGTCTGCGTACATTGCGGAGTTTTATTGGACAATGCTACGTTAGAAGAGATTAACGGACAGAAACAAACAAAAAAGACAAACGTCTGCGCATTGGTCGGATTTATACTATCGCTTGTCGGGTTTGTACTCGGTATATATGTTTCCCCGTTGATTGTGGCAGGGTTTATACTCAGCATAATAGGACTTACCCAGTACAAAAAAACGGGCGTGGGAAAAGGGTTCGCCATTGCAGGCATCGCAATAAGCGCTTCCGCATTTGCTCTGTACTTTATAATTTTTATGTCCCTTATGTTCAGTGCGTGCTGGTGGAACTTCTGGTATTGTTAAAATTACAAAAAAAGTAAGCGGTTAAGGCTTATTTCAAAGGAATAAGGACAAGGACAAATCATCGTAATTCCCATAGGGCATATCAGGTAAACCGCAAGCGAAAAAAATTAATTGTGGCGTGAAACCGCTACTTTTAATAATTTATGTGTGGACGAAAATACCGCAGAGCGAACGAAATTTGTGTGGCAAGGGCAATAAGTGTATTGGGCTACATCTACACTTATCAATCGCTTGTTTTTTCGCTTCCAATGCGTTATAGGATGATACGATTAAGTTAGGGCAATATTATATGA
>RYWC01000154.1 GCA_003979335.1 Clostridia bacterium | reverse complement strand
GGTTTTTTGTTACATCAAGCATATTACAGGGGGTAATTCCCCGTCATTCTGAGCGGAGCGCAAGCGTAGCCGAAGAATCCCAACGAACAATGCACTTACCCTAAGGGATTCCTCACGTTCGTTCGGAATGACACTGAAACAATACATGTCGAAACGACACGTTTAACCGTCATTCTGAGCGAAACAAAGTGAAGTCGAAGAATCCCCCGTTACACTGCTTTACTTGGGGGACCCCTCGACACGCTCGGGGCGACACCTCACTGTCATGTTTGAGCCTTGTCGTGCGAGCATAGCGACGCTTTATAGAAAATATTTTGGCACTAGACAAAATATTTTCATAAAAACATCCCCCAACCAAAGCGCTTACCCTATGGGATTTCTCACATTCGTTCGGAATGACAAGTTTAATTGTGGGACACTTTGTTATCCCTCCGTGCGTCATTACACCGGTCATTCTGAAGGCAGTCAAAACGACACGTTTACCCGTCATTCTGAGCGGAGCGCAAGCGCAGTCGAAGAATCTCAACGAACAATGCGCTTACCCCAACGGGACCCCTCGACACGCTCGGGGTGACACTGTAACCCAACGGGATTCCTCACTTTCGTTCGGAATGACAAAAAAATCAAGTTCAAGGCGACAGGTTTCAACCTTACTCGGGCAACGGAATAGCTTCCCTTATAGAGTTTATAATCTGTTCCATTATTCCCGTACCGATAAGCACTCCGATAATGATTCCGATTATAATCATAATGATAAGCGTAACCAAAAGCCAATAGCGCGCGTAGCTTCTTCGGCAAATGTTGCCCTTTAAGCACGAAAAAATGATAATGCAGATAAACCCTATAACGGGCAGACCGAACAGTAAATTATATCCTATGTAACTCCATACTGTCATTGGGCGGTATTTTGACGGGAGGCAACTTATTTCATCCTTTTCGTATTTATTCATTTTGCACTTCCTTTTCCGTTATCTTCGGAACTGTTGATAATATATTTATCAAGCATTGATTTGCCAATTTTCGTACCCATTTTTAAAAGCCTGCCTTTAAACGTGGGCTTGGGCGGTTTTTCTTCCACCTCTACGCTCCCTTCAAAGTTCAAATCTTTACAGGGGTCGAAAGAAACGTAACCGCATTCGGTCGCGTATGAAAAAGCGTTTTTTAAAATTCCTTCAAGCACGGGCTTATCCTCTTCCGCGGCGCGGTCAACCACGCTTAAAATCGCGACAGGCTTGATAGAGTTGATATATTTTTTGCCAAGCGCAGGGATAAGGTATGTGTCGATATGTGCGCCGATGTCTTCAAAGTATTTACTTGAAACCTTTTTGACGGCGCCGCCCTTTGCCGTACCCGAAACGGCGAGTTCGTACCATTCTAAAATTACGGTGGAAAAGCGATATTTAATTCTTACGGGCGATAAAAGCCAGCGAACAAGCTTGCCCGTGCCGCCGAACAACAGCGGAAGAATCTGAACGATAATTGTAATTACCGAGAAAATTATTATAAGTATATCCACGGCGATTACCGAAGCCGAGGCGTCGGAACCCGAGCGCGTGAGAACAAGCGCCGTTATGGATATTGCGATTGAGAGCAGGCGAACCAAAAGTTTGAACACCGCGAGCGTGCGTTTTACACGTATAACCCCTTTTGTGCCTGCGCGACTGCCGCATAGCGTTATTATAATTAATGCAACGAACAGAACGACGTAAGCAGACAACAGAACATAGAGCACGATTTCAAACTCTAAGCCCAATTTTTTCGTAAGACCCGTAAAAAGTACATACGCGGAATACAAAAGCATAAAGACCGTACTTACCGTAAGAGTCAATATGTTGAGCCTGCGCGCAATTACGGCGCGGTTTGCGTAAACGTTTTTAATAAAACAGCGCAAATCGAATACGTCTTTGGCGAGGGTGAAAGTTTCCTCAGCCGTTATCGTATGACGCACGTTTACAACTTCTTCTTCGGTTTGACGGTCTTGTTTGTTTTTATCCATTATTTTAACCCGTGTTTTAACCTTTGGGCAAATTTAAAATGTTTTCGGGGCAACAGGCTAACGGCTATTCGACGTCATTTCATTGCGACCCTTTTCCTTTATATATAATACAAAAATATTATAGCATAGCTTCGTATTCTTTGTAAAGTGCGTCAAGCTGTAATTTTATGGCTTCGATTTGCTTTGAAATTTCCGCCACCTTTTTATAGTCTGCGGCAATTTCGGGGTCGGCAAGATTTAAATTAAGTAAATTTTCCTCTTCTTCGAGTTCGCAAATTCTGTTTTCAATATTTTTAATCGCCGTTTTTCGGCGCGCCTCTTCCACCCTGTCTTTTTTAGAACGGTAAGAGTTTTGCCTTTCCTGTTCCCTTGCGGCGAATTTAATTTGCTCTTCGCGCC